>NZ_JAVLBN010000077.1:0-5681 GCF_031581065.1 Salibacter sp. | reverse complement strand
GTAATTGATATGACCTATGATACTTTTGCTTTTTAAAATATCAGGCAATTATTTCAGGCAAAAAAACCCTAAAAAACAGCCCTCGCAATCTTCTGGATATTCTTACTCTTTCCCATTGAGTAGTAGTGCAATACCGGAGATCCGTTTTTGATCAACTCTTTGGATTGTTCAATGCACCATTCCACACCAATTTGCCTGATAGCATCTTTTGATTTTGCTTTGTTGACCTCATCAACGAGAGCATCCGGTAAATCGAGGTGAAAGATTTGCGGGAGTAATGACAACTGTCGTTCAGTTGAAAGCGGTTTTAAACCCGGAATAATAGGAACATTGATTCCAGCTTCACGACATTGTCTCTCAAACTCAAAGAATCTTGAATTATCAAAAAACATTTGCGTCACGATGTATTCTGCTCCGTTTTCAACCTTCTTTTTGAGCCAGTACAGGTCGTTTTTCATGTTCGGAGCCTCAAAATGCTTCTCGGGATAACCCGCTACACCAATGCAAAAATCAGTTGGTGAATTGTACTTGAGGTCTTCATCCAAATAAATCCCTTCATTCAGGTTTTTCACCTGTTCCATCAAGTCAATTGCATAAGCGTGTCCATTGGGCTCAGGAGTGAATCTCTTTTCAGATTTGATCGGATCTCCACGCAAAACCAACACGTTGTCAATTCCCAAAAAGTCCAGGTCGATCAACGCATCTTCAGTATCTTGCTTTGTGAAGCCTCCGCAAATGATATGCGGCACCGCATCGATCTTGTACTTGTGCATAATAGCTGCACAAATCCCTACAGTTCCTGGCCTCTTCCGGGTCACGGTTTTTTCCAATAATCCGTTTTTGTGCGTTTTGTACACGTATTCTTCGCGGTGATACGTAACATCCACAAAAGGCGGTTTGAACTCCATCAACGGGTCAATTGTATTGTAAATCCCCTCGATGTTTTGACCTTTCAGTGGTGGCAAGATTTCAAATGAAAAAAGAGCTTTGCCGTTTGCTTTCTCAATGTGTTCAGTAACTTTCATTCAACTTCTTTATTTATAACTGAGTATTGGTCTGAGCCATTTTTCAGCTTCCTCAATACTCATATTCTTTCTCGATGCATAATCTTCAACCTGGTCCCTGTCGATTTTACCCACGTTGAAATAGCGCGATTCCGGGCTCGCAAAATACCAGCCACTCACTGCCGATGATGGATACATCGCCATGCTATCAGTCAGTCTCAACCCAATGCGATTTTCGACATCCAGCAGATCAAATATTTTTCGTTTTTCGGTGTGATCAGGGCAGGCAGGATAACCGGGTGCGGGTCTGATTCCCTGATACTTTTCCTTGATGAGCGCATCATTATTCAGGTTTTCTGACGGAACATAACCCCAGTACTCTTTTCTTATTCGCTCGTGCAACATCTCGGCACAAGCTTCAGCTAATCTGTCTGCCAGCGCTTTGAGCATAATGTTTTTGTAATCATCATTCTCGCGCTCAAACTGTTCTAGTTTCTTTTCAATCCCAATACCAGCTGTCACGGCAAAAGCGCCCATGTGATCGTTGTGGCCTTTAGGAGCCACATAATCGGCAAGTGAGCGATTGGGTCTTCCGTTCTTTTGTTCCATCTGTTGACGGATCATCTCAAACCGCTCGATCTCATTTTCATTATCGTCTAATAGTGCAACTGAATCCTCTTCGCTGTAGGCGCTAAACAACCCGTAAACAGCTTTTGCCTTGAGCCATTTCTCCTGAATGATGGATTCCAGCATTTCCTGGGCATCATCAAAGAGCTCCTGCGCCTGTTCACCAACGACTTTGTCTTTGAGGATTCTAGGAAACCTTCCGTAGAGCTCCCACGACTGGAAAAACGGACTCCAGTCGATGTAATTCCGCAATTCTCTGATCGAAAATTCCATCTCAAAAACCCCTTTCTGTTTTGGGGGTCTGACCAATGAGTTTTCCCAGTCCACTTTCAATCTATTATTCTGAGCATCAGAGAACGGAATCAGTTTTTTAGCACTTTTCTTATTGTTGTAATCATCCCTCAGTCGGTCATATTCTTCTTTCGCTTTAGCGAGGAACTCATCCCTGTCTTTTGACAGCAAGCGCTCCACAAATGTCACAGCTCGTGAGGCATCTAAAACATTGAGCGTTGACCCCGAATAAGCCGGTGAAATTTTTACAGCAGTGTGCGCTTTTGAGGTAGTAGCTCCCCCGATCAAAAGTGGCGTGTTAAAGTTCTCTTTTTCGAGGTGCTCGGCCACCGTCACCATCTCGTCAAGCGAAGGCGTTATAAGTCCGCTGAGGCCAATGATATCCACATCGTTCTTTTTCGCTTCTTCTAGTATTTTTTCGGTCGGAACCATTACCCCCAAATCAATGATTTCGTAGTTGTTGCAGGCCAAAACGACACCCACAATATTCTTCCCGATATCGTGAACATCTCCTTTCACGGTTGCCAAAAGAACTTTCCCTTTTCCTTTATCAGACGGGTTTGGATTTTTGCGTTTTTCCTCTTCGAGATAAGGTTCCAGGTAAGCGACAGCCCGTTTCATCACACGTGCACTTTTCACCACCTGGGGCAAAAACATTTTTCCGCTACCAAACAAGTCACCAACCACATTCATGCCTTTCATGAGCGGACCTTCAATCACTTCCAGCGGCTTGTCTTTTTCCTGCCTGCTCTCTTCCACATCTTCCTCGATGAACTCGGCAATCCCTTTTACAAGGGAGTGCTCAATTCGCTTTTCGAGCGGTAGCGATCGCCATTCGAGAACTTTTTCTTTTGGTGTATCTTTTTGTTTGACACTCTGAGCAAAATCGAGCAATTCCTCCGTGGCATCATCTCTGCGGTTGAACAGGACATCTTCTACCTTTTCCAGGAGTTCAGCATCGATGTCATCGTAAATTGTGAGCGTGGTTGGGTTCACAATTCCCATGTCCATCCCGTTCTTAATCGCGTGGTAGAGAAATGCAGAGTGCATTGCTTCGCGAACGGTATTGTTTCCACGGAAAGAAAACGAAACATTGCTCAATCCGCCACTCACATGCGCTCCCGGTAAGTTGGTTCTGATCCAGTTTGCAGCATTAAAAAAATCGACCGCGTAATTGTTGTGTTCCTCGATTCCGGTTCCGACCGGGAAAATATTGGGATCAAAAATGATGTCGTGCGGATTGAACCCAACTTTGTCGATTAACAAATCATAAGATCGCTTGCAGATGGAAATTCTGCGTTCGTATGTATCGGCCTGGCCATCTTCATCAAACGCCATGACAACTGTTGCAGCTCCATACTGGCGAATTTTTTTAGCTTGTTCAAGGAAGACCTTTTCACCCTCTTTAAGCGATATTGAGTTGACGACTCCTCTCCCCTGTATGCTTTTGAGTCCGGCTTCAATGATTTCCCATTTTGAGCTGTCAACCATAATGGGAACGCGCGCAATGTCAGGCTCTGCTGCGATTAGGTTCAAAAACTTGACCATCGCCTCTTTACCGTTGAGCATTCCCTCATCCATGTTGACATCGAGGATTTGTGCTCCGCCTTCAACCTGGTTGCGCGCAACCTCAACTGCCTCGTCAAAGTTTTCTTCGCGGATGAGTCGCAAGAATCTTTTTGATCCTGTTACATTACAGCGTTCACCAACATTGACAAAGTTCGAGTCCTCATTCGTTATCAAAGGCTCAATACCGGATAAAACAAGTTTTGTAGGATGAAATTGATTAGCCATTGACCGTTTCCTTTCTTTTTCTGGGTTCGTACTTTGAAGCTGTCTCAGCAATTATTTTTGTGTGTTGGGGCGTAGTGCCGCAACATCCTCCAATGATGTTCACTAAATTGCTTTTTAGGTATTCCTCTATTTGGCCCGCCATCATATCGGGTGATTGATCGTATTCGCCAAATTCGTTAGGTAATCCGGCATTTGGGTGGGCACTGGTGTAGAAATCTGTTTCTTTTGCCACACGTTCGAGGTAAGGCTCGAGCTGTTCGGCTCCCAGCGCACAATTAAACCCTACGCTGAGCAGCGGTGCGTGTGAAACACTGATGAGAAAGGCCTCCGGGGTCTGACCGGAAAGTGTTCTTCCGCTTGCATCAGTAATCGTTCCCGATACCATGATAGGCCATTTTTGACCTCTTTCATCGAATACCTGTTCACAGGCAAAAAGAGCGGCTTTTGCGTTCAGCGTGTCGAAAATAGTTTCGATGAGTAGTATGTCACAACCGCCATCGAGCAGACCGTTGATTTGTTCGCGATATGCATCCTGAAGGTCATCGAAGTTCACCGCTCTGTATCCGGGGTTGTTCACATCGGGAGAAAGTGATGCCGTGCGGTTTGTGGGTCCGACCGACCCGGCAACAAACCTCGGTTTGTCAGGTGTTTTGGCTGTATATTCATTAGCCGCCTGTTTCGCCAGCTTTGCCGACTGGTAGTTGAGGTCGTAAACCAGTTCTTCGAGGTCGTAATCGGACTGGGCTATTGACGTACTGCTGAACGTGTTCGTCTCGATGATATCAGCTCCGGCTTCCAGGTAATCGCGATGGATATCGAGAATGATATCGGGCCGTGTAATGGAAAGCAAGTCGTTGTTTCCCTTAAGTGGCGATTCGTGATCTTTTAATTGATCATTCCGAAAATCCTCTTCAGTGAGGTCGTGCTGCTGGATCATTGTTCCCATAGCGCCATCTAACACGAGAATACGCTGGGCTAAAGAATCTTCTAATTGATTGTGCATAAGTCAATTGCTTTTTTTGCATTTGGCTTATCACAAGATTTTGGAAAACTGGTTGATATTGATTCGCTGAAAATCTCTTTTCTGCTCATCTTAACTTCTCTATTGAGAAGAAAGGAATTAGCACCCAGCTAGCCTGGGTTGCTAAGACATCTAAGGGCCAGTCCCTCCGTCTTTCTTGATAAGCTCAGCCAAATATAGGATAGGATTTTGTACTAGCAATACTGAGACGATAATATCTAGTTTGATCAGAGCTCTTTTCGCGCTTTCAGAGCCAGCCGAATTTCATCGTAATCGTACTTGCGGTCGAGCTTTTCGCGTGCCTCGGTGAGGTTGTCGAATTTGATGTTGTCTAACCCGTGGCACAGTTCGTCATAGCGCGACTCTTCGATTAAATCGGTTGGTGGGATGATTCCGTCTTCAACGCTTTTTGCGAGGTGGCTGAAAATTGTCCCTTTTGTGAGGTTTCGATCGCGGGCAATTTCTTCGATATCAGTGCCAGCCTGGAACATCCTGAGGCTGATTTTATGGCTGGGCGTTTTGTCTTTCTTTCCGGTCTTCTTTTTAGAGCCGGGTTTTGAGTCGATCGATAAATCAGATGGTTCAGGTGTTTTCCCCTCTGCTGCTTTCTCTACAATTACTGTTGCCCTGTAGAGCGATTGCTTTTTGCGCTCGGCAAAGTCTAATAATTCTTCCAGCTCTTTTGAGTACTGCTTGAGGCCTTCCTCCTCTTTGATTGTTTTCCGCTGTGCTTTTAGCCTGTTGATGAGGTCGTTGAGCGCATTCATCACCCCGGGTTTGGCATCGCTGAGGACGGATGCCAGCTGGTTGAGGTTCTGACCATAAGCTTCTTTCAATTGAGCGATTTGCCTCAGCGGCTTCACTGTTTTGTGATAGAGTTCCTGAACTTCTTTGAATCGTTCGTTCGTCCATTCAAAATAGGTTTGCTTTTTCGATCGATTGGC
>NZ_JAVLBN010000076.1:0-5753 GCF_031581065.1 Salibacter sp. | reverse complement strand
ATGACAGGTCAATACAGCGATTTCGCCCAAAACACCGGCCCAAAGCGTTGGTCGGCCACCGATTTTTTTGAGGAAAAATGCCACGAGGAAAATTCCCAGAATTGTTCCGTAAAATAAACTACCGAGCAAATTCACGAGCTGAATCAAGTTCTCAAATAAACTTGCCGAGAGTGCAACGGTTATCGCCAAAATACCCCAAACCAAAGTGAAAAACCGCGACATGCGAACTTCATTCACTTCACTGCTCGTCTTTCCTGATAATCGCTTGTAATAATCGACCATTGTCGTGGAGCAAAGCGCATTGATCTCTCCGGCTGTACTTGACATTGCTGCAGATAAAATCACCGCCAGCAAAAGCCCCACAACTCCCTGTGGCATGTAGCCTAAAATGAATGTCAGGAAGACATAATCGGTATCTTTTGTCTCGATTAGCGGATCGGCTTTTTTGAGGGTTTGCTTGAGCTCTGACCGCACCTCATCCGATTGGTTCTGAATGTTTTTCGCTTTTTCCAGTGCCTGTTGTTTTTCAGATCCTTCTTCCAGCATGTAGGTCGTGAGCGCATTTTCCTTTTCAGAATAAAGTGAACTGTACTCGCTTTCAAGATCTTTGATCTTTTGTGCGTGCTCAGTTTGAAGAGCTTCTTTCATCCCGGGGCGATTGAAAAATGCTGGCGGTTCATTGAACTGGAAAAACACGAAAACCATGATGCCCACAAACAGGATGAAGAGTTGCATCGGGACTTTTAAAAGCCCGTTGAACAACAATCCAAACCGGGACTCAGCCACCGATTTCCCTCCCAGGTAACGCTGAACCTGAGACTGATCTGTTCCAAAATACGAAAGTGCCAAAAAGAAACCTCCCAAAAGACCGGTCCACAAAGTGTAACGATTTTCGAGGTTGAAAGTCGTGTCAACAATTTCCATTTTCCCCATTTCACCGGCAAGGTTTACGGCCTCGCCAAAGTCGAGCTCATCAGGTAAATAGGAAATGATTAATCCAAACGCGAGGAACATCCCGCCCATGATCACGCCCATTTGCCATTTTTGGGTGAGACTTACGGCTCTGGTCCCTCCGGATACTACATAAACGATAACCAACACACCAACAAGAACATTGGTCAAATAGAGGTTCCAGCCGAGCAAGGTCGAAAGAATAATTGCCGGAGCGTAAATGGTGATTCCGGCCGCTAACCCGCGTGAAATCAAAAACAGCATCGCAGTAAAAAGCCGGGTCGGCAAACCGAAACGGCTCTCGAGATATTCGTAAGCTGTATAAACGTTGAGCTTATAGTAAATGGGAATAAAAACAGCCGAGATAATCACAGCTGCAATGGGCAATCCAAAATAAAACTGAACGAATCCCATCCCACTTTCAAATGCCTGCCCGGGCGTACTCAAAAAAGTAATTGCGCTGGCCTGTGTCGCCATTATCGACAACCCAATCGTCCACCAGTTTTGTTGGTTGTCACCCTTCAAATACCCGGAAATACTCTTGTTTTTGCGCGTTTTCCAGGCCCCGTAACCAACGATAAACAAAAGTGTTCCAGCGAGAATGATCCAATCGGTGAGTGTCATGACATGTGCTTTACCAAATGTTTGAAATAAACCAGTACGCTACAATCTGGATCAGCAGGAAAGCCAACACAAAAATGTAAAGCCCTTTCCAGCTCTTGAAAACCGGTGGCGATTTTACTTTATCTTCGATATCGGGTTTATTCATCGTTCTTTTGGTTCTGACCATTAACAGCTTGCGGAGCATAACTCACAATATTCGCGAAAAGCCTGAACGCTCCGGGAACTCCGGCAGGAAGCTCTCTAAAGAAGCTGATTCCGGTGTAAACGAACCTTCCTTTTCCATATTCAGCAGCGAGTAATGCTCCTTTTTTCATGTCTTCACCGGGATCGTTCCAGCCGATTAACGCCTCGTAATCATCGCTCCATTCTTCGGGGAAATAAAGTCCGCGTTCCTGGACCCAGCCGTCAAAATCATTTTCGGTGATTTTGTTTGGTGATTTAAACAACTCGTGTTCCCGATTCAAAAATGCAACCGGAGCTTCCTCAACAGTTACACGAGAACGACCAATTTTCAAGTCAAATGGACCAATTTCTTCGCTGATTAATCCGTAACTTTTGTTATACTGGACAACAAGATTCCCGCCTTGTTTCACATACTTGTTCAATGTTCCGTGAAGGTCGATAATAGCCGGAGTGGTGTTGTAAACACGAACACCCAGCACAACTGAACTGTAATCATTTAACACATCGAGCGTGAGTCGCTCGGGATCGAGAATATCAACGCTGTATCCCATTTGCTCGAGCGCTGTTGGCACCTCATCACCAGATCCCATGATGTAACCAATTCTATCGCCTACAGTTTTGATATCAGCCCTCACAAGATTGATAGAAGCTTTTGGCGTAACGAGTTGGTTTTCGATATGTCGGTAATCGATTTCTTTAATGTCGTGCGCTTTTTCGCCATTCACCAAAAAGTTCATTTCAATGTTCCCTTGATTTTCAGTCGGGAAAAGGGTGAAAGTCGCAAAGAAAGTTTGTCCTTTTCCTACATCTCTCTTTTCGATATATTCCGGCTTTGCAATCCAGCCCTCAGGTAGTTGTGGTTTTACAATTACCTTTTCCTGAGGTGCATTGTACGTTTTCACTTTCACCGTTACCTCTTTTGGCTCCATGCTGCCAAAAAGCACTGTTTTTTCATCAGGCGTAACGGTAACCTGCGGAATGATATGAAACGGTTTGTAGAGTTCTCCGTCCTTTCGGCTCACCCATTTGTAGCGGATATCGCGTGAAAATGGGATATCGCCTTTTTCGGTTTCAATGATAAAATCTGCCTGAAAAACTGCTGGCGTCTCAGGCATGTTGCGCCACTCAGGAACCGGAATAGGGAACATATTGTGCTCAGGATCTGACCAAAGCCAGTAGGGCACTGTTTTTTGGTCTGTTACTTTTAGTGTATCGGTCAGAGCCGTGACCTCATTGCCGAGTTCTTCGTTGACAGTCCACGACTTTTCGCCAACCTTGATCTCTTTGAGTTTAAGCTGGCTGTTGAGTTGTGAAATGGCTTCAAATTTTACGGGAACCTCAGTGTTCGCTGCGACTTTGTCTTTTTCAGCGAGGAACTCAAACCAAAATCCACCACAGGCTGCGATGAGTTCTTTGCACTGATTGAGTTTGTATTCTTTTTGATGAAAATCCCGTAATTCTTTGATCGCAAAATAAATATCGGTCAGAGCCGGGATGCTGGCATCCGGGTTTTGAGGATCGTAGCTCTCAAGCGCTTTATCGAGCATCTTTTGAACTTGTCTGCTTCCTTTAACTCTGTCCCACGAAAGGTCGATATCCTCAAACATCGAGTTTGATTTTACTTCATCACCCTTGCGTAACTCGAGGTATTCGATCGATTCACCGCGATCACGTGCATCACCAAATCCCTGGCTGCGGTGCTGACTTCGACTTTCAGCTGCAATCACAGTGTATTCTTTCCCGAGAAGCGGATTGTATTTTCCAACGTTTACTGTCACGTATTCATCAGCACGTTCAGCGATGTCTTTATCCCACCATGAACTGGCGTTAAAGAAGAGGCGTTTTACCTGCCATGCTCCAAATTTCTCGGCTGAGGCTGAAAACTGAGTTGGATCAGCTGCTGCTTCAAAAGCTTCATCTGCTAACATTGCCGATGCTGTGTGATGCCCGTGACCGGCATATCCGTTTGGCGGGAAACGCGTTACAATCACATCAGGTTTGAACTGGCGAATGGTGTAAACGACATCGGCCAGAATACTATCGCGATTCCATTTTTCAAATGTTTCCTCTGCTGTTTTACTGTATCCAAAATCGAGTGCTCGTGTAAAAAACTGCTCTCCTCCATCGTTGTTGCGGGCTTCCATCAACTCCTGGGTTCTGACCAACCCCATGAGCGGACCTTTTTCATCGCCAATTAGGTTTTGTCCGCCATCTCCTCTTGTGAGCGAAAGATATGCTGCTCGCACTTTTTTCTCGTTTGCTAACCATGTTATAAGGCGTGTGTTTTCGTCATCGGGATGGGCTGCCAAATACAGGACATTGCCAACTGTGTTCAGCTTTTCCATTTCATGCCTGATGCGTGCCGCGTCCCACTCAGGGTTCTGACCGAAAAGCGTTTGAGCAAAGAGGATTAGAGCGAGAAAGGTTATTTTTTGCATATGTTTACAATTAAGGAAATCACTATGTTTTTTCGTTACAAAAGACGAATTTTATCACCTTTGATCCAAAGTGGGCTAAATTAGCAATCCCACAGGAAACAACTGAAGTTAGGATAAGTTTGAATTGTTAATTTCTCGTCAAGATACTGAAATGAAATTAGTAACTTTGAAAGTATGAGTGTTCAGGATATTTTTAATCAAATAACCAAACTTCCGGTTGAAGAAAGAATTAAGTTAATGGAAGAAGTACTAAAGCCGATAAGAGAAAAAGAAGTGGACAATGAAATAGAAAAGGCTGTCGAAGAGATGGCTGAAGAGTACAGAACAGATCCAGAACTTACCGCTTTTACTCTATCTTAATGCGCTACATACTAATTATTGCCTTACTGGCTCTTAACACATCAATTTTTGCTCAATTCCGGGAATCAATTCAAACCGATAGACCCGGGCAATCTTACAATGCCCTCACAGTTGGTAAGAATGTTTTTCAGGTAGAATCAGGCCTTTTTGGCTCCATGTACGAAGAGCCGGGTTATGAAAATTTTCTTGGAAACCGAGATCAAAAAACAGGCTTTGTCAGCTCTATCCGTTTTGGGATCGCTGAACGAATTGAAGTCTCTACCGATTTCTCACTGCTGAGGAATGAAATCACATATCGGCAAACAAACAAGACAACTACTGCTGAAACCTCTGATTTAACTAATTCGCTGAGCGCGTGGCGAATTGGAGTGAGGGCGAACATTCTCGAGCAAAAAGGCTGGCGACCCGATTTAGCTGTTGGGGTGATCTACCATACTCCGTGGGTATCTGACGGCTTTGAATACACCGACAATCTCCCCGAGCTCATCATCACCAGTAATCATTCAATCGCGGGAAAATACAGTCTAAATCCAACGTTATCTGTTTTTTACACGAGCATCTATGAAACTCCAAACCTAAAGGGATCGATGAATTTCGTGATTCCGGTTCTGACCAAAGGAGGTGTTTTCCTGGGTGCTGCCGGTTATAACGATATTGAAGACAAGTGGCGCGGAATTGCAGAGGCCGGTTTTTATTACCAGGCAACGCCCAACCTACAATTCGATTTTGATTTTGGGTTTGACGATGTGCTCACTTCATTCAGATCCGTTTACGGCAACCTGGGAGTATCTTTCAGAATTTACAACAAAGAGGAGAAGTAAATCTTATCAGAGACTTACCGCAGTTAGCTTGTGTTTTTCAATAAAAGACTCATAACTAACCACCTTTCCTTCTTCAATCTCTTGAGTGGCTTTATTGATTTCTTCTTTTTGTTCATCAGATAATTCATCCCAAAAGTCATGACTCTCTTCAGATAAAAATATCTTCTTAATAGACTCAATAATTTTAGGGTTTTCCGTTTCCAGAAGTAATTTAGCCAGTCTTATTTTCTCTGCATGAATACTCATTGAATCAACAATTTAATCCTTATCCAAATTTACGATTTTTTATCAGGTATCATCATCCCCAAAAGCAAAGTCTTGGTATCTTCTAATTCGAGATTGTCAACCTTTTCTTGAAAAACATCAACGGGCAACT
>NZ_JAVLBN010000075.1:0-5972 GCF_031581065.1 Salibacter sp. | reverse complement strand
GTCGTATTTCCAATTTGTAAATCACAAATCTGCGACACCTCATACATTGTATCTAACGTAACTGTTGCAGTAGTATTCCCGCAAGGACTGGTGAAGTTTATTTGTTGAGGACCTGTTGGGGCTGAAATACCACTACAGTCTCTAAAAAAGCTGAGACTTACCTCATATTGGTTGTTCCCAAGGCATGAAATACTTAGCTCTGCACCAGCAGCGTGAGAAGCTTTTGCTTTGTTATTAAAAGCTGCCATTGACAACATTAAAACAAATAGAAATATTATTTTTTTCATAATTGACACTAATTATTAGGGTAAAATCACCTAATAGACGCAACTGCTTGAAACCGGTTGGGTCATATCTAATCAAAAATGCATTAAAACTTTAACAAAAACAAAACCCCCCGCTATTGCGGAGGGTTTTGCTCAATATAATATTTGAAGAAATAAGTCTAGTTCCCGTTACCTACAAGTGTAACATTTCCTTTTTCAATATAATCTTCTCCGTTTCCTCTCTTGGCTGTTACAACGTAGAAATAAACTCCGTCATTATGACCTTCGCCATCCCAGCCGGCCTGTGGATCTGTCCATTCGTACACTTTGCGTCCCCAACGGTTGTAAATTTCAACTCTAAAGTCTCTCAATGCACCAGCACCTGGAATGAAGAACTCATCATTTACACCGTCACCGTTAGGAGTAAACACGTTAGGTATTTCTCCTGAGAACAACACCTCGTGATTTGAGAATGAAGTATCAGAACAACCAAAGTCATTTGTAACCACTAAGCGAGCTCTGTAAAGACCTTCTTTTTCATAAGTAAATGAAACTACCGGATCTTCTGTGTTTACAATTGGACAACCATACTGCCCATCTGCAGATTGAGAAGGATCACAACCCAACCATAGATCCCACTCAAAATCATACTGATCTAGAGGTGCTACTGGGTCATAAGTAATTGAGAACGGTGATCTTCCTTTAATAAAGTCAAATGTATCTGCAACCTGCTCAACATTGTTACTATCTACATATGTTCTGTAAAAGTTAGAATTTGGTGTTTCAGAGATAGGTAGTGTGTAAGAAGCCAACCCACTCTTACATTCACCATTTGTTTCTCTGGCATAAATCGTAACTTCATTAACATTTGTAGGATCTAGTGCGTCACCGTAATCAAAAGGCATTCCACTACCAATAAAGTTTGAACTGTTTATTGGTGCATCGCTATACCAAAGTACACTATCAGGATTATCATATTCTCCAGATACTGTGATGAAATCACCAACGCAATAGGTTGTATCATCAAAAACCGGCTTATCTGGAGTGTTTTGAATTACTATAGTATCATTCAACTCACCAATACATCCATTAATGTTTTGATATGTATATTCTAGATACCACATACCCGGACCTATCTGTTGAGGGTTAAATCTACCTGTTGTTTGGTTGGGTAGTAATGTTGCAGTAGTTGGTGGGATAGGATTAATAGTCCAATTACCCTGACCAAATCCTGTATTGATGTTAATGTTACCCTTGTCGGTATTATCACAATAAATGAGGTTATTGACAACTTTAGGTGTATCAACAGGGTAAATCACCACACCCATACTATCAGTAGTAGCACAAGTACCATTAGGATCAGCAGCAGTTAACGACAGCGTGAACCTACCTGGACTTAAAGTTGATGGATCAAAGAAACCACTATCTGTATTCGTTATACCAGGTCCACTCCATGTATATTCTATAGGTCCCGGACCAGCGTTACCTGCTGTCACTCTATTATAGTTGTTGAGAATAAGCGTATCGTTGATACAAACAGTTTTTGGTGTATCAACAAAGTTGAATTCATAAGCTTCATAAAGGAATACACTTGTAACCTCATTGACGTAACACGGTTCAAAAATTTCGTATTCAATAAATGTTTGACCCGGTTGAACTTCATTTGGATCAATCTCCCCAGTCAAAGAGTCAACAATTGCAGGTCCTGACCAAACACCACCTGGTGTTGCGGCTTGTAAGGTATAAGGCCCTCCCGTATAACACAGTGAATCAGGGGATGTTAGAGTTGCATCCGGTAAAGGAATAACCGAAATTTCATAAGTCGTATCAGTAACACAATTACCTGCAGGACTAGCAAGAGTATATGTGACAAATGCTGTTCCGCCTCCAGCAACTCCTGGTGAAAACTCTCCGGCAAGAGAGTCAGTTATACCATCACCTGTCCAAACACCACCCGGTGTAAAGGGAAGTGCCGTATCAGGATCTTCAGTCACACAATACGCAGAATCCAGGTCAAATGAAGGGTTGTATGAGTTTACAACATCAATTGTTCCTGAAATTGTATCAACACATGCTCCAAAAGTATCATTGTAAATCACTTCATAAGTTGTTGTAGCACCAGGGTAAACATCAGGGTTGTAAATACCAGTATTTGAAATAGCTACGTTTGGCGACCACTGGTAATTAAACGCTGCAGGATCAAATCCTGTACAGTATCCAAACCTTCCATTGGGACGATCAGATGATGTACTCTGGAATAACCCGTTATTTGCACACACACCAGATTGATCAGCCCTAGAATACCTAACACTCGTAAAAGGTGTAGCAGTTGTGTTAGTGTAAGCATTACCATTTCCTGTAAAAGACGAATTATTGAAACAAACCTGCACTACAAGGTTTGAAGTACCATCCCAGTCATACGCCTGAGAGAATGTATAGTCGTTCCATCCTGTGGAGATAGTTTCACCCGCTGAATTGTAAACTTGAGTCAAGCCTGTCGCCCAACCACTATTTAAATCATTTGAACCTGTACAGGTAATGTAGATCTCAAAGTTTTGATAATTTGTTTGAGAACCAAGTTGAGCAACATCTAACCCAAAACTTGTCAATTTTGCTCCTGCTCCTGGAGCAGTACCTGTCATAGTTTGAAGCTCAGCTGCTGTATAAAGCATTTGGTGTCTTGCGCCCCAATACCAGTTTCCATAAGGTGCAGGATAAGTTGTACCACCAATTGCATTTGTTCCGGTTCCTATTATTCCCTGGTTAACATTACCGGGACAAGGAGTTGTAGCCGGCCCACAGTTATTATTGATCTGTGCTCCAAAATCAATAAAAGCTGCAGTTGAATCACCATTGCATAAAACGCTATCGGCAAAATCAACAGTAGCATCTACCGGAAATGGAGGTGTAAAAGTAACAGTTAGATCATCTTCTTTAATACAGCCTGAGTCACTCTCAACTGTAACGCCAAAAGTTTGCGTTTCAGTTATAGTAGCTGTAGGAGTTTGTATTGTATCATCATCTAAGAACGACCCATTTGACCACTGATAAGAATAGACAAAGTTACTATCAGTACTGGCGTCAAATGGGAAGTTGTAGAATGAATCTGCCGGACAAACTGCCGTATCACCAACTGCTGATAAGTTGAAATTAGGCGCTGAAACTATTGTAATGGTGTCAGTATTACCGCAACCAGTTGCAAGATTAGAAACAACCTGATAAGTTGTCGTTGTATTTGGAAAAGCCCAAACGTTTTTACCATTTGTTCCTGTAGTATCTTTAAAATTAACACCAGGGTTTATTGGATCTCCTGAGATGACAGACCACGTAAAGGTGTCTCCACCTACAACCTCAATATCAGCCGTATCAACTCCCTGACACAAGATTTGATCAGGACCGGCATAAGTATTCGGTATAGCAGTAACATCAAATTGCACACTGGCAATACCAGAAACATTACAGGCATCATCCACTGCATTGATGGTGAAAATACTAAAAGGTGGCGCATTTGCAGGAATCGTTCCTGATATGTTGATCGTTGCTGTATCTCCATTTGTAATTGTAGTCGTAACACCAGATAAAACCGCACCGGCATTAGTGGTTAACGTAACAGAGTCACCAAAAGCTTGGTTAGGGTGAAGCGAATCAGAAAACTGCACGTCAAATGAAAACGTTTGTCCTAAACATGCCACAACTGAGTTTGAATCAACCTGAGAGCCGGAACCGGTAAAGTTCTGAATACCGGGATTTATCATATATGGCTGATAGTTGTCACAATTCTGTACTGTAATCTGGACATCTCTACATATTGTCCCCACTAAAACTCCGTTTCTATATTCATCTACACAAACTTTTATAACCCAAAAATCATCTTGAGCAGGTCCGGCTGGTTGAGGCACCATTGCTGACGAAGGGGTAAATGTTAGCTGACCGGTTTGTGGATCAAGGGTTACGGGCACCGGAAATGGATTATTTACTGAATATCCTGCTCCCCACCCTACAGGACTCCCTGCACCATTTAAGGGTTGACCAAATCTAAAATCAAGAGAGTCTCCGTCAACTTCAGTAACACCAAAATTATACACTACCTGTTGTCCAGCACACACATATGGAATAGGCTGAGAGCTAAACTGAGGTAAATTGTTGCAGGGAGTTACATTAGTATTAATCTCTGACTCTAAATAAAACGAGCCAGCTCCAGATAAATTATTGTTTGAGTTTCTAGCATTATGACTATAGCTTGCAACCCAGTTACCTTGTGGACATGGTGGCAATACAACAATTGCAGAGTAAAAATATTGCTCAATTCCAGGCAAACTTCCACTTGTCTTACAAGTACTATTTCCTATCGCACTCGGGCATAACTGTGAAACTTCAATTGAAGAATCTTGTTGAACTGTTTGATTGACAGTGCCACACGGACTATTAATCGCTAATGGCAAGGAACTAGGTGCAGGAATACCACTACAGTCCCTAAAAAAATTGATAGTCACAAGGAAGGAATCATTTCCTAAACATTGAATTGCTATATCTGACCCAGCAACGTGAGAAGCCTTCACTTCATTACTACTCAAAAGAGTAAAAAACCCAATAATTAACGCTAACAATAACCTTTTCATAAGAATATAATTTCTTTGTTTCCTCTTTGAAGACGCGAAAGGTAATATTTTCGTTGTACATGGTTTAAATTTTTTTAACGATTAATTAGCAACAGCATGAAAATAGCCGTGTTAGGACAAGGAATTTCAGGCACAACAATCACCTTCCAATTAATAAAAAAAGGATTTAACCCAGTTGTTTTTGATCAAATTAACCCAAACTCCCCATCCCGTGTAGCTGCCGGAATTTGGAATCCGGTTACTTTTCGAAGGCCATCACTATCCTGGAATGCTGAAAAGTTCATCGAATCTCTAGGTCCTACTTTTAAAGGCGCTGAAATCTTTTCCAACTCTAAGTTTTACTATCCTATGAGCTACCTCAGGCTCTTCTCGTCAGCTGAGGAACAAAATAACTGGTTCTCTAAATCGGGAGACGAACCCTTTTCCAATTTCATGAGTAATACCTTATATAAAGGCATACTCGATAGAGAAATCCAAAACAGGCATGGAGGAGCCGAATTATTTCATGCCGGTTATGTCGACACTAATAAAATGATCGATGACTTTAGAAAGGAACTCAAAAAAAGAAACGTGTTGAGGGAAGTCAATATCGGTCAGAGCCAGGTGTCATTCGGAAAGAATATTCAAATCCGCCACAGTAACCAAACCGAAGAATTCGATGCAATAATCTTCGCAAACGGATTACATATCAGAGACTTCCTCCCTTTTGAGGATTTACCATTTCAGCCGGTTAAAGGTGAGGTTCTGACCATTAAATGCAGTTCAGTCAATACAGAGAAAATCCTATCAAAAGGCTTTTTCATGTTACCTCTTGGCGACAACACCTTTAAAATAGGGGCTACATACTCAAACTCTGATTTAACTACGGATCTGACCGAAAGGGGAAAATCAGAGCTGATTGATAAGTTAAAAGGAGTAATTGGAGATACACGGTTTGAAATAATCGACCACAAAGCCGGAATTAGGCCTGCAATTAAAGGAAGACGCCCCGTGATAGGCCCTCATCCAAAGCACCAAAATGTATTCGCTTTTAGCGGAATGGGTTCTAAAGCTATTTTGATGGCTCCTTTACTCGCAGAACAACTGG
>NZ_JAVLBN010000074.1:0-6268 GCF_031581065.1 Salibacter sp. | reverse complement strand
AATTTTCATCAGGCGTTTACTTGCTCAAAATAGGTGAACAAACTGAGAAAGTGATTGTACAATAAAACAAGTTCAATAATTGAATAAAGCCCCGCAGCAAGCATTGATGTTGCGGGACTTTTTTATTTAAAAAGTTTGTTTTCAACTAAATACTCGCCTATTTGAATAGCGTTCAGAGCCGCTCCTTTTCTCAGGTTATCGGCTACGACCCACATATTGAGTGTGTTTTCAAAGGATTCGTCAACTCTCAGGCGACCGACAAACACATCATCTTTCCCCTCGGCAAATCGCGGCATTGGATATTGATTGACATCCGGGTTATCCTGCAGTTTTATGCCTGGTGTGTTTTGATACTTTTTGCGGATATCAGTCAGCGAGAACGGTTTCTCAAACGTGACATTGATCGACTCAGAATGCCCGCCAACCACCGGAACACGAACTGCTGTGGCAGTAATTCCAATACTGTCATCATTTAAAATCTTGCGCGTTTCATTGACCAGCTTCATTTCTTCTTTCGTGTATCCGTTTTCCTGGAACACATCACAGTGTGGCAGGCAGTTTTTATCGATCGGATAAGGATAAGCCATCTCCGCATCAACTCCATCGCGTTCGTTGTTCATCTGTTGAACAGCAGAAACCCCGGTACCCGTTACAGATTGGTAGGTTGAAATAATGAGTCGCTTCATGCCGTACATCTCGTGGAGTGGCGCCATTGCCATCACGAGCTGGATTGTAGAGCAATTCGGGTTGGCAATAATTTTATCATCAACCGTGAGCGATTTTGCATTGATCTCGGGAACGATGAGTTTCTTATCCTCATCCATTCGCCATGCAGACGAATTATCGATTACCGTGGTTCCGACCGATGCGAACTTTGGCGCCCATTCTTTGGAAATACTGCCTCCTGCCGAGAACAGCGCTATATTCGGTTCTGACTGTACCGCTTCCTCGAGCGATTTTATTTCATATTGCCTGCCATTGAATTCAACTTTTTTCCCAACTGATTTTTCCGATGCCACGGGAATTAATTCATCTACCTGAAATCCTCTTTGAGCAAGAGTTTTGAGCATTACCTGACCAACCATTCCGGTGGCTCCAACGACTGCAACTTTCATATTAAATATTTTATAACCTTTATAACCTTCGTAAAGGTGGCCAAAAGTAATATTTTTGAACATTGACAAGAACAAAACCACATGAAGCAATCAATCATACTTTTGTTTTTAACCATCACGTTTTTAAACGGATACTCTCAGTTTAATGACGATTTCAGCGATGGTGACTTCAGTCAGAACCCTACGTGGTTTGGCGACACCTCTATCTTCATCGTGAACGCACAAAACGAATTACAACTCAACGATGTTGTGACCAGCGAAGCCCATGCTGTAACGCAAAGTCAGGCTGTCTTGAACGCGAGCTGGGAAGCGAAAATCAGGATGGATTTTGATCCATCGTCCTCTAATTACTGTAAATTCTATTTAGTAAGTGATCAACCAGATTTAAAAGGAAGTCTCAACGGATATTTTTTGAGAATTGGCGGTGTTTCGGGAGATGGAGATGATGTTAGCTTATACCGCCAGGACGGGACCTCTGAAACCCTTTTAATCGATGGAGCAGACAGCACAGTGGGATTAACCCCTGAAGTTCGTGTTCGCGTCAATCGTCAACCAGGCGGACAATGGGAACTCGAAATCGACACGGCTTTAAACGGAACATTTCAGAGCCAGGGAACAGTAACCGATAACACTTACACCAACTCTCAATTCACGGGAGTTTTCTGTGACTACACCAGCACGCGAGCCGATAAGTTCTTTTTCGATGACTTTGTCGTTACCGGAACTCCCGTTCCCGATACAATTGCACCGTCAATCGACAGCGTTGTGATTGTGAACAATTCAGCATTAGATGTTTTCTTTTCTGAGTCGCTCGATCAGCAATCTGCTGAGACTGACCAAAATTACTCGGTTGATCAAAGTATCGGGAATCCCTCAAATGCAACACTCGATTCGCAAAACGACCAGCTCGTACACCTCACTTTCAGCTCCACTTTTTCACAGGGAACCAGCTACACGCTTTCTGCATCTAACATCGAAGATCAAAACAGCAATGTGAGTGGCACACTTCAGGAGAGTTTTTTGTATTTCATTCCGCAAACGCCCGTTGCAAAAGACGTGATCATCAATGAGTTTATGGCTGATCCTACTCCGCCAGTAGGTCAACCCAATGCCGAATACATCGAGCTGTACAACAACTCAAACAAGTCATTTGACCTTTCAGGCTGGACCATCAGCGATGCATCCTCAACGGTTTCACTTCCAGGTTATCCGCTACTAGCCGGTGAGTATGCCGTAATTATCGACAACGATGACAGCTCGCTGTTCAGCAATGTCAATAATCTCGTTTTAGTCAACTCACTTCCTGCGCTCAACAACGGTGGTGATGATATCGTTTTGACTAACGGTCAGAGCCTGGTCATCGACTCGCTCCGTTACGAAACCTCGTGGTACGGAGACCCCAGCAAAAGTTCAGGCGGCTACAGCCTGGAGCTTATCAACCCAAATGCCATTTGCGGAGGAGCAAACAACTGGATAGCCTCTGAAGATCCATCAGGTGGAACTCCAGGTGCGCAAAACTCCGTTTTCAACACCCAGCCTGATGTTACTCCGCCCAACATAACAGGTGTGTCTATTACCGACTCGTCAACAATCGAACTCCAATTCAACGAAGGAATCGATACGGCTCTGAGTACAAACTCATTTATTTTGAGTCCGCTCATTCAATTGACCGGAATTACGATTAACAACCTCAGCACCATCAGCCTGAACCTCTCATCACCACTTGACTCAGCACAGATTTACGACCTCCTGGTTCAAAACATCTCCGATTGTCCGGGGAATACACTCAACGACACCACCATCAAAATTGCCATAGGGAAAACGCCACAACCTTTTGAGCTCGTCATCAACGAACTCTACCCCGATCCCGACCCTGAAATCAGCAACCTCCCCGATGCAGAGTTTGTCGAGATTTACAACACCACTCAAAAAGCACTCAACCTCAACGGGCTTTCCATAACCGATGGCACCTCAACAACTTCATTGCCAAACGACATCCTGTTTCCGGGTGAATACGCCATCATTATCGATGATGATTTCACGCTTAACTTTCTCAATTACGGTAAGCTGATTCCCGTTTCCAGTCTGCCCTCACTCAACAACAGCAGCGATCAAATCGTGATTTACAGTCAGAGCCAAACGATTGACCGTGTCAATTACAACTCCTCGTGGTACGGGAGCGCTGAAAAGTCCGGTGGTGGCTACACACTGGAACGCATTTCACCGTTCGATTTTTGCTCCGAAGGCGAAAACTGGAAAGGATCTGACGATCCCAATGGTGGAACACCCGGATCTGAAAACAGTGTTTTTGATCCCAACTCAACCGTTCCCTCTCCCGCTTTGACGAGTGTGAAAATTGACAGTCTCAAAGGCATAAGAGCAGTTTTCAACCGCAGAATTGATTCTACAACGATTATTGCCGCAAATTTTGAATTATCGCCAAACCCCGGAATTGACAGCATTTATTATTCATCGTCAGAACCGAACGAAGCGATCATCATCCTCTCTATAAATTTGGTGGCCGGAGAAAGTTACACACTCACCGCAACAAACACTTTAGATTGTGCAGGAGCAATAATCGGTTCAGAGAACAGTGTTGACTTTTCGCTCCCAACACGCGGAACTGTCGTGATCAATGAAGTGTTGTTCAATCCGCGTTCCGGTGGGTCAGACTTTGTTGAGCTCTACAATCCAAACGACATGCCTGTTGATGTTACGGGATGGGGATTCCAATATGTGAGCAGCAGCGAAGACACCTCAATCGATGCATTCGAAAATCAGCAATTTGTCATTGAGCCTGATGGTTATCTGGTTATGACCGAAGAACCTGAAAACATTCTACTCGAATACCCAAATGCTGTTGAAGATAATATTTTTGAAAGTGACCTTCCATCCTATCCGAATGATGAAGGAAGGGTAACGCTTGTATCAACCCTTGGCGACACGATTGATGATTTTTACTACAACGAAGATTACCATTTTGAACTGCTCAAGGAGTTTGACGGTATTTCACTGGAACGAATCAGCCACGAACGCAACACGATGGATGCTACAAACTGGCACTCGGCATCTGAAGTGGTTGGTTTTGCCACACCGGGATATGAAAACTCCCAGGGAGCAGGTTTAGAAGTGAAACCCAATGAAATCACCATTTCTCCCGAAACATTCTCACCCGATAATGACGGCTATAACGATGTAGTATCAATCGGTTATGAGTTAGAAGAACCGGGCTATGTGGCAAACATCAAAATATTTGACAGCAATGGTCGCGAAGTAAAAGAACTGGCCAACAACCAACTCCTAGACCGAAAAGGTGCATTGAGCTGGGACGGAATTGACGAAAACGGAGAAAAATGTGGCGTTGGCATCTATATTTTTTATGTTGAGCTATTCAATCTTGATGGTGATGTAGAGTCATTTAAAAAGACCTGTGTTTTAGCCACTCGTTTTTAAGTCGATTTAAAGTTCCCTTAACTTTCGGCCTTTATAATCAGATTACTTTTGCAGCAAATTATTAAACTAATTGAAAAGTTATGAGGAAATTATACCCTTTTTTAAAGCTAGCTTTTATGCTGCTTGTTACAGGGTCTCTTACAGCTCAAACAACAGATTTAATTATCTCTGAGTACGCTGAAGGATCTAGTTTTAACAAGTACATCGAAATTTACAACGGAACAGGAGCCACAGTAGATTTAACAGACTACGAAGTTTGGAGAATTTCTAACGGTGGAACCTGGCCAGAGGCTACTTCAGGCCTTACAGGAACCTTAGCTGATGATTCTACATTAGTTTTAGCAAACGGACAGGCAGATCCAGCTATTTTAAACTTACCGAATACAGTTGTTGAAGGAATTCTATCTCACAACGGAGATGATGCCATTGGTTTAGCAAAAGATGACGGTACCAGCAATTTTGTTTTAATAGACGCAGTTGGTTCTTCTGGAGCTGACCCCGGATCAGGATGGGATGTTGCTGGAACAACAAATGGAACAGCAAACCACACGTTAGTGAGAAAAGATAATGTTTGTTCTCCTGACACAAACTGGTCAGTAACAGCAGGCACTTCAGCTTCAAACTCTCAGTGGATTGTATATCCCAGTGATACCTGGACTTACGCAGGCTCTCATACATCAACTTGCTCAGGTGGAAATCCAAACCCACCATCAACTCCTTTCTACAACATTGCTGACATCAACAATGTAGATGCGAATGGAGAACCTGATTCGCTGGGCGTTACTTGCTTCACTCAGGGTCTTGTTCTCGGTGTAGATCTCAACTCTGGCGGAGGATACTCTTTCACGCTTTGGGATGGTGAAGGTATTGGTGTTTACAATAGTTCTGATGTGAATGGTTACACAGTACAGGAAGGTGATTCTATCATTATCAAAGGTGAAGTTGATCAATTTAACGGACTCACGCAATTGGGAAGCATCGATTCAATTTCTGTTGTGAATACTGGAAATCCGCTTCCTTCTCCAACTGTGATTACTTCTCTTGACGAGTCTACTGAAAGTGAACTCGTTCGTTTTGATAACGCTGAAATTACTGCAGACCTAGGTTTTGGTAACTGGGAAGTTGTGAGTGGAATGGATACTATCACAATGCGTATTGAAACTGAAACGGATGTTGATGACTCAGTATCTGTTGCTGTTGGTGATTCGCTTTGCTACATCATCGGTATTGGTGGTCAGTATGACAGTAACTCTCCTTATACTGAAGGATACCAAATGATACCACGTTACTTTGCTGATATTGATACAACTTGCGGTGGATCAACTAACCCACCCGCTCCAACAGGAACTCCTTTTTACAACATCGCTGACATCAATAATGTAGATGCAAACGGTGTTGCAGACTCTTTAGGAGTTGAATGTTTCACAAAAGGTGTTGTTTTGGGTGTTAACCTGAGAACTTCAGGATACCAGTTCACACTTTGGGACAATGAAGGTATTGGTGTATTCAACTTCAGTGACGTGAACGGTTACACTGTTCAGGAAGGTGACTCGATCATCATCAAAGGTGAAGTAGATCAGTTCAACGGATTAACTCAAATTGGAAGTATCGATTCAATCCACGTTGTAAACAGTGGAAATCCGCTTCCTTCTCCAACTGTGATTACTTCACTTTCAGTTGACTCATCAAGTGAAGTAATC
>NZ_JAVLBN010000073.1:0-6408 GCF_031581065.1 Salibacter sp. | reverse complement strand
GTACATGAATTTTGTTGTAGATAAAAAACCTACACAGAAACAGTTTTTAAGAAATATAGAAGACAAAGAAAAAGACAGAAGTTTCTTAACCGATACTGAAGGTCTCTTAAGATCAGAAGTGAAATACGAACAAGAAGAAGCATTTGAATGGATAAAGGATAAAATAATTAGTAAGCTATGATAATAATGCTGTAGAAGTAATAAATCACTAAATCTTTCTACCTCTTAAACAAACCACGAGCTTTTACAAACAGTAAAAAACAACCGAACCCAAATTAACATCAATCAACACCAAACTCCAATCGTTGGCCCCGACTCATCAGTCAGCGATACTCCTCGTAACGTGAGGAACGGGATTGCGATTTAGATAATGTGCTATTATACGGAACGGATAAAAATCGCCTCTGATGAGACTTGACTTTATCCCTTTCTGTCAGGAAAAAGGGATCATAAGACTCAAAAAAAGCCCCAACAGCAAATGCCATTGGAGCTTTTTAAATTTTATGGGATTCCTAATTAAAAGTGAAACATCACTTTTAGTGCTCCCTGCATGTTGTCAGTATCCATGTCGAACTCGCGTTCTCCACCGAGTTCTGTTTCTACCTCTTCAACACCCGTAAAGCTCGCTCTCTCGATGCGTGATACGCCATCAGCTTGTGAGCGATACATTGGGCCCCAGCCGAATTCACCACCAATTGAAAGCTTTGGTGCTACGAAGTACTCAACTCCAACAAAAGCTCTCGCTCCTACCATCCAGGTAGTTCCTGCCTCTGAGAGGATAGGACGTTGAGAACCCTGTGTTGATGTACCTGCATCAAAATCATCGGTGTAAAAAACAGATGGATTTGATTCTGTAAGAGCGTTTCCGTATTCGTACTCTGTGCTCTGAGTAGAGAGGCCTAACTGGAGCTCAGCTCCGTAGTAACCCTGAATACGCGAGTTTCCTTTACGTTTTTCGATACCACCACTCAGTAAATAGATTCCTGTGTTCTGACTACGGGTATCTTTTACCATATCCTGCGGAGAGACTGCTCCCATATCCTGAACAAAGTTGTCGGTTTTGGTAGAGTTTACACCAACACGCAACGCACCGCGAATAACAAAGTCTTCTTCCATGAAGTACTTTCCAAAAATAGTTTGGTTGTTATTCAGGAATCCAAAGGCTGTCGTGTTTCCTGAAGTTCCGTTCATCGTATTTCCCAAAAAGTTGAGAAAAGGAACAGCATTTACACCGAGTGCCCAATCGCCCTGTTCAGGAAGGATAGAGACTCCTTTTTTGCTTTTGAGTTGCATATCATTTTGCTGATCTGCACTCTCGTCATTCTGAGCCATTGCACCTGATAGCACAAATGTCCCGGCTATTATTAATGAAGCTATCTTTTTCATATCAATTTTGCTTTTTAAGGTTCTTATTGGTAAACGATGTCGTAAATCTTCGTCTGCTGATGAGTAACTGTGATTGAGTCTGTCATCATAGAGAAATTAACGCTCTGTGTGTTGTTGTTAGAGTCGAGAACAACATCTCTTTTGAACTCATCACCGTAAATTTCAACAGCAACCGTTTTTGAGCCTGCTTTTACGTTGAGCTCGTAGTTTCCATCAGCATCGGTTGTTGCTTTGTAAACTTTTGATGGGTAGTTAAAATTTGGATCAACATTCGTTGTGAGATCTGCAGTGCTGATACGTGCATAAATGTTGACTCCCTCTACGTTTTCAAGGTTCGTCACAAAATTTGTGTCATTGCGCAGGTCGAGTTGAGCCTGTACGTTACCTGTGATCGTTGCAGAAGAAGTAACGTTTACTTCTTTTGGATCATCTTTTTCACAGCTGGCAAAAATCATAGCTGCTCCGGCAAGGGCCAGAATTGAAATTTTCAGTCTTTTCATAATTTATTAATTTTTAGGTTAAACTGAGGTAAAAGTAATACTTTAAGGGGATGCAGAATAACAACACAACCCTTTTTAGCTTAACTTTTTACAAACACGGTTACGTGGAAAGATTTTCTTTTTTTTGATGCAACCATCCCTAAAAATAGGCCCTAACTTGCATGTTTCCAGTGTGTATGGTCTTTACATCGGTCGATTTGCGACCGGCATAAGTGAGGTTGACCTGGAGATTTTCGCCTATACTCCGCTGGAAGGTCACTTCCCACGTTCCATTGACTCCGGAGTTGAGCCCCTGGAGCATTTCATAAGCAACCGGGCTATTCGTGGGCCCGTCAAAATCGATTTCGATGTAGCTGGCTTTCATGATCACGCTACCCTTGCCTACCTGATTCCACCTAAGCTCGCTGTTGACGCTTTGCGTGGTAGCCGTTTCACCATCTATCTCGGGTAATGTGTTGTTTTGCTCATCGTACTCAACGCTCAACTTCACCTGAACTTTAGCGCTGGGTTGATACGTTACAACTGGCTCTGCGCGGTAGTACTCGATGTTGTAATTGCGGTTTTGAAAAAACTCTGATGAAGTACTTTTTGTCCCCAACCTGCCAATCAGGTTTATTTGCCAACTATCGATAAAGTTCAGGCGCAAATCGGTAAGGTGGTAACGGTCAGATCGCGATTCAAAGCCGTTGCTCAACAGGTTTTTATTCACCAAATCCTGGTACGTCCACTCCATTCCGTAATTCTCATTTGATCTGTTGAAAAACAACGTGTTCCTGAATGAGTTGGTCATTGAAATCAGCGCGCTGTCGCTCGTGGCTCTGTAAAAGGGAT
Organism: Salibacter sp.; assembly: GCF_031581065.1. Taxonomy (NCBI): domain Bacteria; kingdom Pseudomonadati; phylum Bacteroidota; class Flavobacteriia; order Flavobacteriales; family Salibacteraceae; genus Salibacter; species Salibacter sp. The sequence goes on along the minus strand of NZ_JAVLBN010000073.1, from coordinate 3,691 downwards.
TGAATCGATCAAAACCTTCATCTCGGAGCGTTTTCCGGCTGATGCGGTAAGATGACTGATTGGAGAACTTCGCCAGGAATTCCTTCAACCCGTCTTCGTTGCGCCAGGCTCTGACCGGCATTAAATTCAACTGTTGGTTGAACTGGTTGGAGTACGTTCTCACAAAGTCATTTGTGGTGACAGAAATACGCATAAAATTGGCCTGATCCTGAAATTGAGCAATTTCAAACTCGTCCTGTTCCTGCACGTCATTCCCGTTGTAATCGGTCCAGGTGTATGTTCCCTGTCCCGGAGCTACCTCAACGTAAACGTATTCTTTCTCCTCTTCCAGTCCACCACCTATCTCGTAAAAACTGGTACTTGAGATTGCTCCCTCCAGGGCTCTGAACGTGTATTCCAGCCTGCTTATTAAATTCTGTTCAGGTTCATTATCGTAAATAGAAGTGTCCTGAACTTCGAGTGTGCGGTAAGTGGCCTTTCCTTTGAGCGTACTGTTTGGATTTTTGTTGAGGGCAAACTGGAAAGCATACATATTCCCGAGTGTAGCCGTTTGCAAATTGCCGTTTTTCACGCCTCTGTCTGTTCGGTTAGTGTAACCCAGTTTGTAAAAATTATCGGCCGAGTCTGCCTTTTGGACAAACGCCTCCCACTCCCACCAGCCGTATGCTGTGTTGTTGAGCGAATCGGTTTGTGGTGTGTAACGCAGGTTGTTTTCCAAATCATCGCGGTAGCCGATTTCCAAAAAGCTAATTTCCTTTGTGGCAAGCGTTTTATGACGGTAATATTCTGATTTTGACAACTCGCCCGATGTTGTGGTTTGGCTGGCGTCAAAATCCACGTCAAATCCGTTCCGTTCTACATTTACTTTTCCCGAATGGCGGAGCGCTTCGTATTCAGATCCTCCCATGAAACTCTTGAAAGCGTAATCCATGCTCCCCAGGCTATCCTTGAAAAGTCCAAAATTGAAAGTTGGTAAAAACTGCGTTTTGGTCAGATCCAAATCCCGGATATTCCAATCGCGGTCAAATTCAATTGATCGGAATCGCTGGATGGGCTCAAACGTATCGTTGACGTACTCTATATCGCCACCTACGGAGAGCGTGAGCGGTTTTGGGCTCTGACCGAGAGGTTGATTGGTCGAAATTCCGGCTCTAACAGCCTGACCGTAATCATCGCCCGAGTCTTCATCGCTAAACGTGTTGAGATCAGTTTTGGAAAGGGCTACCTCAAAAAACGAAGACGTTCGTTCGCTCACATCATAGGTTCCGCCAAAGGTGAACATCTGGCGCTGCTTGGGTGTAACGAGCAAAATCACAGGCTCGTACCGCCCCTGAGGTTGCCCATTCACAGGCGCAATGTATTCGTAAACGCGGCCATTGGCCCCGGATTGTACTTCAATGTAATTCCCGTTGCCGGGCCCTACATCGCTGAATTGCACGCGGTAAATGGCGCTGTCAGGATTGGTGCTGTAAACGTAAATGGAATCGACTCCATTGTTCTCTACCGAATCGGGAATGCGCTTGTAGAGGACTTCGCCCTGTTGATAGCCAACTGCATTGGCTGATGGTGCAAACGCGTTTTCAATGTCATCGCCCACATTTTCCAAAATATTTCGCTGGTTGTCGTTGATATCCTGCTGAAACGGCTGATTCTTGCTGTCCTGCTCGCTATAAGCATTGAAGTTAAGTTTGAGCTTGCCCAAATCGAGGTTGTCGTGAAACTCGAGCAATGAACGCGCGTAAGCCTGGCTGCTGTACTGAAACTCCACGATAATACGCTCGTCCTTCGTAATCGGCTGGAGAGCTGTAAACGTAATCTCAGCTTTGTTGTAATCAATCACGTAATCGTAATCCTCACCGCGCTTGAGCAACTTTCCATCGATGTACACTTTTTCCGTTCCACTTAGAATGATGATGAATTGCTCATTGTCTGATCCCGAAAGTCGATAAGGCCCCTGATTCCCCTCAACACCCTGAATGATGTTGCGGGCAAACTTACCGCGCGACAGGGCAGCACTGGCACCCACTTCATTTTTGTAGTCTTTATCACGGTCAGAGCCGAACGAAAACTCGGTCTCGAATGCTCCGCCTCGTAGTCGTTTTTGGTAATCGAGAAAATAACTGTTGGGATCTTCGATCATGTAATCTCCGGCCGTGAGCTGGCTGTTGTCGCCATAAACCTGGATGTACACCTGGTCGAAATCCTGGAGTTGCTGGGTGTTCCCCTCGGGCTGAACGGGAATGTTCTCGTCAGAGATTGCTGCGCGAACGCCCACGTCATCAGTGATTTTTCCATTCAACTGCAAGTTTAGGTTAGAATTCACGCCCAGGTTCTGATTGTTACCAAAATTGAGTCCGCGCGAAATACTCCCCGATTTATTGAGTCTGCTCAACGTGAGTCCTTCTCCGGGATCGGGCGCTTTGACGTAAGAAAACGGATTTTGTTTTCCCGTGTAATCGGGCCGGAAAGTATTGGGGTTTTTGTTTTGGTAGGTTCTGAACATCTCGGTGGGAAAAATGCGGTACGTGATTTCGATGGAATCGGTTGTGGCGTTTTGGGGAACGAGCTTGCTTTCGCCCGCCAAAAGTTCAAACTGGATATTCGGTTTTGTCACTACCGAGTTGGGAATCACCGGCAACGAATCGATTTGAATGGTATCAGTAACCGGGCGCTTTACCGTGCGAATATTGGAGAGCTGGCCGCTCACCAACAAAGGGAAGCCACTGACAATGAGCGCTGTAAAAAGTAAACGAAGAATTTCCCTTTTCATATCCATCGCACCGTTTAGGCGAGTGTTGCAAATGAACGCATATTGAGGGAATTAAGTATGTTATTGGGGAAGGTGATTGGGATGTGGTTTTTAGTGTAGCAGATATTGTGGTTACTTATTATTTATCAACAAAAAAAGCCGCCACAAGGACGACTTCTTCTATTAAACCCACTAACCATCTAAAAAAATCTATAGTTTCAAATTTAAAAAATAGAATTGTAAAAACAAATGGGTGTATCAAAAAAGCATTTATGAAATTAAACCTAACAGGTTTTGGGAACCTGTCAGGTTTGCCGTGTTTACCTCCCGGCAAGAGTACTGTTCTTCCCGTGGGTCGAACGATTCAAAAGTACAAATTTGGGCACAAAAAAGAAGCCAACGAATAAAATCGTTGGCTTCAACCACTAACCACTTACTTATGAAAAAAACTAATTTTTCAATGGCACTAAATTACAAAATCTTCATCAAAAACAAAAGCTTCAAATATTTACACATTCGTTTTCCATAGATATTTCCTTACAGGAGTTTTTTGTCATATGGATTGACTACTACAAAAGCAAAAAATCAGGCACAAAAAAAGGAGCCATCTACCGACAGCTCCTTATTTTTAAACCTAATATATACACTATGAAAAATCAATAATTTTTCATCAAATCAAATATAAAAAAATTTAGCTGACAAAAAAAGCCGCCCCAATGGACGGCTTCATTTTAATTCTACTAATCACCTAAAAAACTATCTATTAGTTCAAAAATAAAAAAGAGAGTTGAAAAACAAAAACCTGACAGGTTTTGGGAAGCTGCCAGGTTTGCCGTGTTTACCTCCCGGTGAGAGTTTTGGTCGTCCCGTAGGTTGACCGGCATAAAATTATTATTTTTATCCAACCGGGGCCGGATAATAGCGGTTCACTGGGCTTTGACC
>NZ_JAVLBN010000072.1:0-6520 GCF_031581065.1 Salibacter sp. | reverse complement strand
ATTTGAAGCATTCGTCCTTCAGCAGCTTACAGCCAACAAACCTGAAGATACTGAACTGTTCTTCTACCGAACGCGAGGAGGCACAGAAATAGACTTCGTGATCACAAGAGCTGGAAAAGCTATTGCATCAGTTGAAGCGAAATTTTCAACAGCGCCTAAAATCACAAAGAGCATGCGGAATGGAATAAAAGGACTTGACACAACAAAAAATTTTATTGTAACACCACAGTCAGAACCGTACATGAAAAGTGAGAACATAATGGTGTGCGGTATTTCACATTTCATACAACAAGAACTTTCAAATCTTAGTGCTTCTTAAACTGACCAAAAGTCAGATTTTAGAAGCTCTTAGACCTACTGACGCTATCGGTCAGCACTAAGCTCGTGACGAAAGGAACGGGGCCCTTAACAACTTACCGTCACAATGAACCCAAAGAATAATTAGAACTTCTCTCGACCTTGACCTCGGCCTCGACCTCGGCCTTGGCTGTTGGCGGTTGGCCGTTGGCTGGAACACCCCCAAACTCCCAAACCACTAAATCAACACCTCAACACACTTAATGCCGAGGAAAAACGATCAAGCCCACTCCCCGAAATCAAAGTATAGTCAATGCCACGCTCTTCTAAAAAACTAACATACCGATTGAAAATAATCTTTCGCTCATCTAAAGATGGCGCTTCACGTAGAGGGTCATCCTCCCAGGGAAGATCAATATTCATGAGTAAAACCTTATCGAAAAGGATCTGATTAGAAGCTCGTTTAATCTCATCAGAAACTACTCCGTATTTGTGTTTACTCCAAATGTATATCACCTCCGGGCCAGTATCACAAAAGAGACATTCCTCTTGCCTCCTTTCAGCTTGCTGAATCAAATCCAATTGGCCATGGAGAATACGGTCGAGATCTGACCGTGAATACTCGGGGCCATTTTCATTTAAATAAGTACGCGCATACTCCTCAACCCACTCACTGTTAAAGTGCTGAGCCAATTGTTGAGCAAGTTTAGATTTGCCCGTAGCCTCCGGACCTGTAATCAATACTTTCTTCAAGATTCCCCCTATTTATTTGAAACCTGGTTGCGATAATCTCTCAACCATTTGAAATAACCAAAAACAACCATTATTGTGTAGGCCAAAAATAGCAATGCGGTTAAATATAGCTCTTTACTCCAGTACATGTAAACACCAACTCCGTCAACTACAATCCAATACAGCCAATTCTCCAAATATTTCCGTGTCACCATATAAGTGACGACAATAGCTCCAATGGTTGTAAACGAATCGACAAACGGCATTGACGCATCAGTATTGAAGTGCAGAAAGCTCCCTAAACCCAGAGCCCCAAAAACAATTAGCCCGGAGAACAAAAAATGCTCGCGGATATTGAGTTTCTCAATAAGTTTTTCTGCCTTATTTCTACCGCCAAACTTCCAAACATAAAATCCATAAGCAGTTGTTCCAAGGTAGTAAAACTGCAACCCCGTTTCGGCCCACAGTTTAGCGTTAGACAAAATGTACATGTACAAAACAACTGACAGCAACGACCAAAACCAACACCAGATATTCTCATAAGCAGCAAGAATCAAATACAAAACGCCTGACAACACAGCGATCAACTCAATCCAGGGCATTTCCTGGTAAGAAGCTTTGATCGCCTCAATCATCCCATTTTGTTTTATCTGCCGGATTATTGAGAACCTTCATCACAAAAGTTGCTTTTACACCGCTTTCATAACTGTTTTTCATGGATTCATTTACACAGCGCATCACATCATCGTATTCACCAATTATTCGCGTACTGCTTGGATTCGTTGAGACTTTCACCTCGGGATAGGTTCTGATTTTTTCCAAAAAAACATCAATTGGCGGAATATAATCATCAGTAAGCGGATACATTGAAACTTCTACTACTGCTCTCATATTAATCACAATTACAAGTTGTTGAAAATTTTAATTCAATATTATTCGGCAACATTGCCCTTATCGCACCCTGCTCAGCCTCTGTATGGCGAATATGCCGCAGATCGACAGTTTTCAAGGCACTTAAATTCTTAAACGATCCCGGTACTTCAACTATATTATTGCTCCACAAACTCAAAATCTCGAGGTTTTGCAATTTGCCCATTGACTCTGGCAGAGTAGCTATTTCATTATCACCGAGTTTCAGTTCTTTAAGGTTATTCAACTGAGCAATTTTTGGAGAGACGTAAACCAGGTTATTGAATTCAACACTAAGCCTCTCGAGAGATTTCAACTTTGATATTTCATCCGGAATAGTATCAATTCGATTGCGATCTAAATTGAGTGAAATCAGATTTTTAAATTGAAAAATCTCAATTGGAAAAGATTCGTATCGGTTCCATTTGAGTTTCAAATGAAAGACTTCACCAGGATTTTCAGAAGCTTTTTCAATCGACTTGTAAACTTTACTGGAATCAACCTGTGCTGTAAGTTCCTGGTCAGAACCCCAAAAAGCCGGCACGATCAGAACCAGCAAAACAATTATGCTCCGAGTGCTTCCTGGCATACTTCCTTATCTTGTTTCAATTGCTCTGCGAGCTCTTCACCTGAATTGAATTTTTTCTCGTTTCGAATACGCTGTTTAAACTCTACCGTAATTTCATCACTGTAGATATCGCTGTCAAAATCGAAAATATTGACCTCGACAGATTTATCCTGAGACTGACTAACAGTTGGTCGAACACCTATATTCAGCATTCCGTTAAACTGTTCTCCTCCAACTTTCACCTTAACAGCATAAACGCCATTAGCCGGAATCAGCTTTATCGATTCTTCAATATCAATATTTGCAGTTGGATAACCGATTGACCTACCCAGTTTTTCACCTTCAATTACTTTTCCTGATAAAGGATAGGAATAACTCAAAAAAGTGTTAGCCGTTTGCACATCGCCTTCTTCTAATGCCTTCCTGATCTTTGTTGAACTCACATTCACCTCATCTATGTCGAGCGCAGAGATTTCCTCCACATCAAAGCCGTAAACAGGACCAAATTCTTTGAGATGCTCAAAACTTCCCTCCCGGTTCCGACCAAAATGATGGTCATAACCAATTACGAGTTTTTTCGTACCGATCTTGTTAACCAAGATATCCCGAACAAACTCCACCGAAGATGTCCGTGAAAACTCTTTCGTGAAAGGATGGATAATCAAGTTATCGATACCGGCCTTTTCTAAAAGGTCTATTTTTTCATCCAAAGTATTGAGCATCTTAATCTGTGACTCGGGCTGTAGAACTGATCTTGGATGCGGGTAAAAAGTGAGCAAAACAGACTCCCCATTCACGTTTTCAGCAACTTGCCCAAGCCGATTGAGAATTTTCCTGTGTCCTACATGAACACCGTCAAAAGTCCCGGTTGTAACCACCGCATTCTCAACATTTTCAAACTCATCAATACCTCTGTATACTTTCACCTGGCTCTAAAAATTTTGATGCAAATTTGTTAAAAAAGAACAGTATGATCGCCTTTTGTTAAAATTGCTCTTTAAAAAGTGATAAAGTTATTCACAAAGGAAAATTAATTCACAGATTATTCTACTTTTGCACCCGAATTTAACTAAAGGCATAAGTAATTAAACTCAGCTCAGAAATGTCTGAAATGAAAGGTAAAGTTAGTCAGGTAATTGGTGCGGTAATCGATGTCCGTTTCGATAACAAAACAGGTATCCCGGATATCCTCGATGCACTCGAAGTGACTAAACCAAACGGTGAAGTTGTTGTACTCGAAGTTCAACAGCACATTGGTGAGGATACAGTCAGAACCATCGCAATGGATTCCTCAGAAGGTATTCAGCGAAACATGGATGTTATTGCTACAGGCAAACCAATTTCAATGCCAACAGGAGACGCGGTAAACGGTCGCCTGTTCAACGTGATTGGAAATAACATTGATGGTTTGGAACAGGTATCGAGAGAGAACAGCCGTTCTATCCACCAGGAAGCTCCAAAATTTGAAGATCTGTCAGTATCTTCTGAAATCCTTTTTACCGGAATTAAGGTCATCGACCTCATCGAGCCTTACTCAAAAGGTGGTAAAATCGGTTTGTTTGGTGGTGCCGGTGTTGGTAAAACAGTATTGATTCAGGAACTCATCAACAACATTGCAAAAGGATACGATGGTTTTAGTGTTTTTGCCGGTGTTGGAGAGCGTACCCGTGAAGGAAACGACCTTCTTCGGGAAATGCTTGAATCAGGCATTATCACTTACGGTGACGATTTCATGAAGTCTATGGAAGAAGGCGGATGGGATCTCAGCAAAGTTGACAAAGATAAACTCAAAGAATCTCGCGCATCATTTGTATTCGGTCAGATGAACGAACCTCCTGGAGCACGTGCACGTGTTGCCCTTTCAGGTCTTTCATTAGCTGAGTACTTCCGTGATGGTAGCGATGATGGCGGTGGAAAAGATATCCTTTTCTTTATCGACAACATCTTCCGCTTTACGCAGGCAGGTTCTGAGGTGTCAGCACTTCTGGGTCGTATGCCATCAGCGGTAGGTTACCAACCAACACTCGCAACTGAGATGGGTGAAATGCAAGAGCGTATTACTTCAACTAAAAGTGGATCGATCACATCTGTACAGGCTGTTTACGTACCTGCAGATGACTTGACTGACCCTGCTCCTGCAACAACATTTGCTCACCTCGATGCAACGACAGTACTTTCGAGAAAAATTGCTGAGCTCGGTATTTACCCGGCTGTTGATCCATTGGATTCAACTTCCAGAATTCTTTCTCCAGACATCGTAGGTGATGAACACTACAAATGTGCTCAGGATGTAAAAGAGATTCTTCAGCGATACAAAGAACTTCAGGATATTATTGCTATCCTCGGTATGGATGAACTTTCAGAGGAAGACAAACTCGTTGTTCACCGCGCAAGACGCGTTCAACGTTTCCTTTCTCAACCGTTCCACGTAGCGGAACAGTTTACCGGACTCAAGGGAGTATTGGTTCCGATCGAAGATACCATCAAAGGATTCAACATGATCATTGACGGTGAACTCGATAAATACCCTGAGGCTGCATTCAACCTCAAAGGTGATATCGATGACGTGATTGAAGCCGGTGAAAAAATGTTAGCTGAAGCTTAATTTAAAGAACAAGCAATATGTTACTTGAAGTTTTAACTCCTCAAAAACTACTCTATCGCGGCAAAGTTGACCACGTCAAAATGCCGGGTATCGATGGTTCATTTGGAGTTATGAATAATCACGCACCGCTCATCAGCGCCCTTCAAAAAGGACGCGTTTACATCGAGCAATCGGTGAGTGGCAACAAACAATTCGATGAGCTTTCTGGCGAATTCATTACCGATATCGCGAAAGACACAGAATTTGACTTTGCCATAAACGGTGGTGTTGTGGAGGTATTGAAAAACAAGATTATTATTCTCGCAGAATAATTTCTATCGATATTTCTAAATTTAAGGGGATGTATCAAAACCGAAAAATCACCAATTTTCGGTTTTAAAAGGCTCACCTTGAGAAGTGTAATTAACTAAAAGAATTGGATTAACATCCTGTAATCACCGACTTCTCAAATTTCTTAAAAGCCTTTTGATACATCCCCTTTTTTGTGAATTTATGATTGGGAGTGACCAAAAATATGCGGCTGAACTTTTAATGCAGGGAGAGCTTGTTGCCATTCCAACCGAAACGGTTTACGGATTAGCAGCAAATGCCCTCAATGAAGACGCTGTTATCAATATTTTCGAAGCTAAACAGCGCCCTAAATTTGACCCGTTGATCGTCCACACTCATGATGTGAGTGAGTTTGAAAAGTTCGCAATCATCGAAAGTGATCTTGTCTATCAGCTGGCTGAAAGGTTTTGCCCGGGGCCAATCACTTTCATCCTTCCTAAGCGGGACATTATTCCTGATATCGTCACAAGCGGACATGAGACTGTTGGTCTGCGAATCCCCAATCATCAATTGACGCTCGATCTGCTAAAACGACTTTCGTTTCCTCTGGCAGCCCCAAGTGCCAACCCGTTTGGGTTTACGAGTCCAACCACAGCTCTTCACGTTCAGAACCAATTAGGCGAAAAGATTCCTTACATTCTCGATGGAGGAAAATGTGAAGTAGGCATTGAATCGACTATTGTAAAAGTCGTTGATGATGAAGTTGAAGTGTTGAGGCTGGGAGGCATTTCAGTTGAAGAAATTGAATCAGTAATTGGAAAGAGAGTTAAAAGAGTCAAAACCTCTTCATCAAATCCTGCTGCCCCCGGAATGCTCAGTTCTCATTACAACCCGGGAGTTAAGGTAGAGGTTGGAGATATCGAAAAACTCCTGTCAGAACACAGGAATCAAAAAGTTGGGATACTAGCTTTTGACAACAATCGCTATGAGAGTTTTGAAAATGTAACTGAAGCAAAAGTACTTTCACCAACAGGATCACTCAGCGAAGCAGCTCAAAACCTATTCAGTTACCTCCGCGACTTCCAAAACTCAGATATCGACATTTTAATTGCTGAGCCAGCACCAGCAAAAGGACTGGG
>NZ_JAVLBN010000071.1:0-6853 GCF_031581065.1 Salibacter sp. | reverse complement strand
CTAAAGAAGAGATGACAGGTGTTGTCACAATCCCCGTATCCATAACCCGCCATGCCTGGTAAATATTGGTGTCTCGCACGGCAGACATCAGCCAGTAATCACTATTGTTGGCATGTTTTGTAGCAGTTAAAGTAAATGTACTATTTAAACTATCTTGTATTAACATTCTTTTCCTTCCCTGAACAACAGCTCCTTTATTATTATTGAGCATCATATTTATTTCAGTGTAATACAAACCTATGTGGTAACTACTGTTGTTATAAGGAGGATGAATAATACCGGTATCGAGCAACTCAACCAAATAGTAACTGTTGGGAGAACACGGTTTGGGAATAATAATATTTTCTAAAACATAACTATCATAAATAATTTGAGATGTAGATGTATCTACAAGGGTTCCGTTTTGCATAATCTGGTTGGTAGAATCGTAGATATACGAGGTATAAACATAGAACATCAAATTACCACCCTTATCCGACACAGAATTATTATGGTTTAATGAGGCGTTAAAATGATTACTGTTTGGTAACTGAAAGGGATTAGCTGTTAATCCATTGAAATTGAGCCATTCATGATTATTGTACATCCCTCCTGTTATTGACCAGTTATTAGCCTGCCCACCATGTTGTGGAGATTGAGCTTTTAATGCATCATCAGTCACCCACAAAAACAGGAATAAAATGATTGATATAATATGTTGGCTCCTAAGGGGCATATCATTCAAAGGTAAGCGAAAAGAGGCTGAATATCAAAATGTTGTTTTGTGAGGGGTGAAAGCCGGGCGAGAGTCCGGCTTTTTTAGTTTTATATCCTTACTTTTAAACTTTCAAAAACAACTTCAATCATGAAAAAAGTAACCGGAATTGGCGGAATTTTCTTCAAGTGCAAAGAGCCGGATAAAATGCGCGACTGGTACCGCGATCAACTTGGACTTGTCACAAATGAATACGGATCGCTTTTCGAATTTAGAAAGGCTGATGCTGACGAGCCGGCTTATTTGCAGTGGAGTACGATGAGTGAGGGATCTGACCATTTCAAGCCATCTGAAAAAGAGTTTATGATCAATTACAGGGTCCACGACCTTGAAGCTTTGAAAAAGGAACTCGAAAAATCAGAGGTCAAAATCGTGAGCGATATCGAATCGTTTGAATACGGAAAATTTATGCACATCTTGGATCCTGAAGGAAATAAAATTGAGCTTTGGGAACCGATTGATGAACCTTTCACAAAACTATACAAAGGGCAAACGACAAAATGAAAAGACTTCTGCTCCTCTTCTTTTTAATCAGTCCGCTATTTTCCTTGTCAAAAGGTATCAGTCAGGCCGATGTTGTAGAAAGCAACTTCAGTGATACCACAGTTTATGAACGTGAGCACGAGCTGTTTTTTGTCTATGTCACGATCAAAGGAAAACAGTTTAAATTTTTATTTGACACAGGCGCTATTACTGTATTGAAATCCTCAACAGCAAAATCTGTAGGACTCAAAGCCAATGACACTATCGAAGTGACTGATGGAAACAATGAATCCAAAAAACTGGGAATAATCAAACCACTCGATACACTTAATGTTGGCAACACGACTTTCGCTAATAACTGGAGTGTCGTTTGGGATGACAGCTCTTTCATTTTTGATTGTTTGGGAATTCACGGTATTCTGGGAGCTAACGTCATCAATGCCTGCAACTGGCAATTCGTTCCCGGAGAGGAATCAAACAAGCTGGTTCTGACCGATAAAGTTCACAAACTCCAACACAGGAAAGAAGCCCGAAAATTCAAGATCAAACTCAACAACAGCCAGGGAACACCCTACGTAAAAGTCAAAAAACCAAAAGGTTTGTTCATGTTTGACACCGGGTTTAACGGCAGCGTCAAGCTCAATAAGGGAGGCCTTGGAGTGATGGATCATTTCGAGATGTTGACAGATTCTGTATACCGGGTAGGTTCGGCATATCAAAATTTATTTGGCGAAGAAAACCATGATACATCTGTGATCAGCCTCATGGATATTGAATTCAGGCAGTGGTTTGTAAAAAACGAAGCACAGGCAATCACTACATTCAGATCCGGAAATAAGCCGATGATGGGGACTTACTGGATTGGTGATGGAGTATTCACCTACACGCCAAAAAGAAAACGGATTTGGATTGAGGGCAAACCACTCAACCAACTAAAAACCCTGAAAGGTGTTGGGATTTCAACTCGATCAGAAAACGAAAAATTCATCGTGACTACGCTCATCAAAAACTCTCCTGCTGATGAGGCCGGAATCGAGATTGGTGATGAAATTGTAACGCTCAATACAATAGAATTGGATCTCAATTGCAGTAATTATGAAAACCTGCAAAGAACTTTAGAAAACGGGAGATCAGTGATGTTGGGTATAAAACGTGGGACAGAACTTATGGATGTAACGCTTGAAAATACTCAATACATTTCGCCTTAATCTCTGCGTATTTCAAACTTAGCCAGGCTGTAGTGAACAAGTACTTTTTGCAACTCTCCATCTTTGTAATGAAAATAACTTTCATAGCTACTCTCCCCTTCTACCTTGTAAACGTGCTCTTTAACCAGAGTAACATTTTTCAGGAGGCCCTGCACTTCAGATAATGTTTTGCTGACACCTTTCGGTTCTGAATAATACATCTCAAGCGAAGATATATCAGGCTTATTACTGATTGTTCGCTCCAACTCACCTTCTTCAAAAACTTTGAAAACTCCACTTTCCCTTTTAACCTCAAGAGCATCACGAGTGTCATTATTGACAATATTCCGCATCGTAGATCGCCACAACTCTCCACCTACATGTATCACATTTACAGTGTAGTCAATCGCAAACATTTTAGCCAGGCTAACCTGCGTTTTTGATACTCCGGCATAAACTGTTGTATCACCGGATACAGATTTTGTGACGTAAAAATCACCAACATCTTTACCGCCAACAACAATTGAAAAATTGATCTTTTGTTGTGCTTGGGTCAATAAGAGGAAAAATGAAAAAGTAATGGTCAGAGCCCATTTCATAGCGTACTGTTTACGGTTAATAAAAACAAACCCTCATCCTGCAAAATGCCAGATGAGGGTCTTTCAATATTATTGAAATAAACTTGATATCTGTTGTTTTAAACTACAGCTTTCACATTATCTGCAGCTTCCTGTAACGTAATAGCAGAGTGAACAGCTAAGCCTGAATCATCGATAAGTTTTTTCGCTTCCTCAGCATTTGTGCCCTGAAGGCGAACAATGATTGGAATATCGATATCTCCAATGTTTTTGTAAGCGTCCACAACGCCTTGTGCCACGCGATCACAACGAACGATTCCACCAAAGATATTAACGAGAATAGCTTTAACACTACCATCCTTAAGGATAATTCTAAAAGCCTGTTCAACGCGTTTAGCATCAGCCGTACCACCTACATCGAGGAAGTTAGCAGGATTACCGCCAGATAGCTTGATGATATCCATCGTAGCCATTGCAAGTCCGGCACCGTTTACCATACAGCCAACGTTTCCGTCAAGCTTAACGTAGTTGAGCCCTACTTCACCGGCTTCAACTTCTGTTGGATCTTCTTCCGTTTTATCGCGCATTTCAGCGATATCTTTGTGACGGAAAAGAGCATTGTCATCAACCGTTACTTTTGAGTCAACTGCGAGAATTTGATCGTCAGATGTTTTCAATACAGGATTGATCTCAAACATGCTGGCATCAATTCCTTCGTAAGCTTTGTATAGAGAAATAACAAACTTTGACATTTCCTTAAAAGCCTGTCCAGACAGACCTAAGTTAAACGCCACTTTGCGAGCCTGAAATCCCTGTATTCCAACTTTAGGATCAATTTCTTCAGTGAATATTTTCTCCGGAGTTTTCTCTGCAACAGTTTCAATATCAACACCACCTTCAGGAGAGTACATAATCATATTACGACCTGTTTGACGATTCATCAATACAGACATGTAATATTCTTCAGGCTCATTTTCGCCCGGATAGTAAACATCCTGTGCAATGTATATTTTGCTGACCTTTTTACCTTCTTTTGAAGTTTGAGCAGTAACGAGGTGTCCGCCCAAAATTGCTTTCGCCTTTTCAGGCACTTCATCCAGGCTTTTAGCGAGTACAACACCCCTTGAGCCAGTTTCAGTAACTGTTCCTTTTCCGCGGCCACCGGCATGGATTTGTGCTTTTAGTACAAACCACTCTGTTCCGGTTTCTGACTGTAGCTTTTTGGCAGCTTCAGTTGCTTCTTCAGGTGTTGAGGCTGTGTAGCCTTTTTGGATCTTTACTCCAAAACTTTCTAATAACGATTTTCCTTGATATTCGTGTAAGTTCATGATATTACGCGTTGCTTTATTACGAGTATTTTTTGAGCGACTCAAAAGTAACACATTCAAGTAAAGGGAAAAAGATTTCGAGAAGTATCTAATTCCCTATCTTCGCGAGTCTCAAAAAAATTGCAGTGATACAGGCCAAAAACATTCATAAAAAGTACGGAGAACTAGAGGTTTTAAAAGGAATTGACCTCCACATAAAAAAAGGAGAAATTGTTTCAATTGTAGGCGCTTCAGGTGCCGGAAAAACAACGCTTCTCCAAATTTTGGGAACGCTCGATTTCATGGATAGCGGTTCGCTCAAGATAAATGATATGGACGTGTCAAAATTCAGCCAAAAAGAACTCGCTTCATTCCGCAACAAAAACATCGGTTTTGTATTTCAGTTTCATCACCTTCTACCCGAATTCACGGCAATTGAAAATGTTTCTATCCCCGGTTACATAGGTAAAAGACCCAAGAAAGAAGTCGTTGACAAAGCGGAGCACTATCTCGAATTTTTGGGTCTGAAAGAAAGAATGGAACACAAACCGTCAGAACTCTCAGGTGGCGAACAACAACGTGTAGCTGTGGCTCGCGCACTTATCAACGAGCCGGGAGTATTGATGGCTGATGAACCATCGGGAAATCTCGACACTTCTTCTGCAAAGTCGCTTCACCGGTTGTTTTTCGATTTGCGCGATGAGCTCGATCAAACGTTTGTGATCGTTACGCACAACGAGGAGCTAGCCGATATGGCTGACCGCAAACTCGAAATGAAAGACGGGCTAATCATCGGTCAATGACACGAGCTGAGCTGAAAGAATTCCTTGACGAAAAAGCAGATTTCTATGAACAAAACTGGTTTATCGAGTCTGACCCGATTTCAATTCCGCACCGTTTCAGCAAAAAAGAAGACATCGAGATAGCCGGCTTCCTCTCGGCAACGATAGCCTGGGGACAGCGGAAAACGATTATCAACAATGCCAACAAACTCATGAAGTTGATGGATGAAAGTCCGCACGACTTTGTGATGAACGCTTCAGGAAAAGAGCTTCAACCGCTTGAAAGCTTTGTTCACCGCACATTCAACGGATCTGACCTACTCTTTTTTATAGAAGGATTGAAAAAGCTATATGAAAACCATGGCGGACTCGAAGGAACACTCGGCAATCCAAAAATTCCAACAGTCAAAGAGCGCATAAGCGATTTTAAACGAAAATTCTTTGAGCCTGAACACCTGAAAAGAACTCAAAAGCACGTATCTGACCCGATGAAAGGATCATCAGCAAAACGGCTCAACATGTTTTTGCGCTGGATGGTTCGCTCGCCTGAAAAGGGCGTTGATTTTGGCATTTGGGAAAACCTCTCTCCTAAAAACCTGATGCTTCCGCTCGATGTTCACACGGCTACGCAAGGTCGTAATTTCAAGCTCCTGAAACGCAAACAAAACGATTGGAAAGCGGTTGAGGAAATCACGAAAAGCCTGCAAAAGCTGGATCTGACCGATCCTGTTAAATACGATTTTGCACTATTTGGAATTGGTGCTCACGAAAACTCAATTCTCAATAACCGCTAATATCGGTGAGGCAATCTTCTTTGAATAAGATTCTGTCCTGTGGCGTGAGGTTTCCGGTGATAAAATCAGCCATATTTCCCGATACCTCGTTCTCAAAATACATTACGCAATCCTCGTTGATGCAATGTTTCTCGTGTTCGGGATCGAGGTGATCAGCTGTGAGCGGAACCCCTTTATTGACAAGACCTATAGCATGTCCAATCTCGTGAACGAGTGTTGCCTGTTCAATATTTCTTTTTTGCAATTCTGTAGTACCTACACTGTCGATTACGGGTCTAAAAACAGCCACAACTGATGTATTTGAAATATTCACTCCCACAACTTTATCCACAACTTCACCATCCTGCTCGAGATAGCCGTCAAGAAAAATCACGAAAACGCTGGGTTCAACTTTTGTGGATAAGCGTTTCCTGTGTTGATCAGCTAAATCCACAATTTCTGCAGGAGTAAAGTTTCGGTCAGAGCCGGAAGCGACACTTCTAACAGTATCGGGAATGTTCAGAGCCGGAGTTATTGGCCGCTCATCAAATACAGCCTGCATATTCTCAGCAGTTAAATTCCAGTCGTCAGATTGAGAAAATGGTTCTGCATCACTCTGGTAGGCTACTTCCAGATGAAAAGCCTGAGCATCGTTGTATAACCCATTCAAAAACTTGATGTATTTGTCTGAATCGGGAGAGTTGGGACTTGATTGAACAGTGGTTCCGGCATCATCATCTGTTTGACAGCTCGATACAGCAATAACGAGAGCTGTAATCACTATGAATTTAATCTTTCTCCATTCCATGCTGCTAAATTATGAAAATAGAGAAAGGAACAGTTTAAACCTTAGTTCGATTATTATTTATAGATTCAAATATTCAAAGAAGCCATTAGACAAGGCTCTTTTGCGAAAATTTAGCGGGCTAAATTGAGCAAAAGAAACGCAGTATTAGTGGCTTCTTTGGAAACCCCACATATAAACAGCC
>NZ_JAVLBN010000070.1:0-6965 GCF_031581065.1 Salibacter sp. | reverse complement strand
GTTTCCGCTGGATGATGAAAAAACGTACGAACTTTTCCAGCGCGGAGAAACAGTTGGGATTTTCCAGTACGAATCGCGCGGTATGCAGAAATACATGCGTGATCTCAAACCCACAACCTTTGCAGATCTCATAGCGATGAACGCTCTGTATCGTCCGGGACCGCTGGAATACATTCCGTCTTTCATTAAACGTAAACACGGTCAGGAGGAAATCAAGTACGATCTGCCCGATATGCAGGAGTACCTGGAAGAAACCTATGGAATTACGGTTTACCAGGAGCAGGTGATGTTGCTCTCGCAAAAGCTTGCCGGATTCACGAAAGGTGAGGCCGATACACTGCGTAAAGCGATGGGTAAGAAGAAATTTGATCTTCTCGCCAAACTGAAACCACAGTTCCTCAACCAGGGTGAAGAACGCGGCCACGACAAGGAAACGCTCGAAAAGGTTTGGAAAGACTGGGAAGCATTTGCTTCTTATGCCTTTAACAAGTCACACTCAACTTGTTACGCCTGGGTAGCTTACCAAACAGCTTACCTAAAAGCACATTTCCCTGCCGAGTACATGGCATCTGTGTTGAGTAACAACATGAACGATATTTCGCAGGTGACGTTCTTCATGGAAGAGTGCAGACGAATGGGAGTGAAGGTTCTGGGCCCTGATGTCAACGAATCTAAACTCAAGTTTACAGTTAACGAAAAAGGAGAGATCCGATTTGGACTCGGAGCCTTGAAAGGTGTTGGAGATGGCGCGGTCAGAGCCATCGTGGAGGAACGCGAAGAGGAAGGCGCGTATCAATCGATCTTTGATTTTGCCAAGCGGGTGAATCTCAAAGCGTGCAATAAGAAAGCGTTTGAGAGTTTGGCTCTCGGGGGAGCATTTGACTCGTTTCCCGGAGTGCATCGCGCGCAGTATTTTGCTGAGGATAACGGACGCTACTTTTTGGAAAATGTCATCCGGTTCGGAAACAACTTCCAGGAGAGCAAAAACTCATCACAGGTTTCGCTTTTTGGAGAAGCCAGTGAAGTTGACATTCCTGAACCACAGGTTCCGGAAGCTGAAGAGTGGAATACACTTGCCAAACTGAGACGCGAAAAAGAAATTGTGGGCGTTTATATTTCCGGCCATCCGCTCGATGACTACAATCTTGAGATCAAGCACTTTTGTACTTACGAGCTTTCGGCTCTGAACAAGATTGAAGAATATGTCAACAAGGAGATGCGTGTTGCGGGTATCGTAACAGATGTCAAACACCTTACAACCGGCCGCGGTAAACCTTTTGGTAAGTTCATGGTTGAGGATTACAGTGAGAGCTTTGAGTTTGTGCTATTCGGAGATGATTACCTCAAGTTCAAACCAATGCTGGAAAAAGATTATTTCCTTTTCATCAAAGGAAAAGTAGAGAAGTGGAGAAGGAAAAACGAGGATACTGACAATTTCAGCTTTCGCATTGCGCAAATGGAATTACTGTCAGAACTCAGGGAGAAACTGGCTCAAACGCTCAACATCAACATGGAGTTGGGATCGATAACCGAGCAAACTGTCGATGACCTGGATCGGGTTCTGACCGAAAACAAAGGAAATTGTAAAGTGATTGTTAACGTGTATGACAGGGACGAAAAAATCAAGTTAAATTTGATGTCTCGCACGGTGAGAGTGAACATTTCAAACGAGCTAATTGAAGAGCTGGAACGTTGGGATCACGTGCATTATAAGTTGAATTGATAGTTTGATAAAAACAATAAAGAAGCCAATTTGTCATAAAACAGACATTGGTAATAGATTTGTAATCTTATTTTTGAATTTGAATTTTTGAAATACATACTATTATGGCATTAGAAATCACAGACGGAAATTTTGAAGAAACTGTATTAAAATCAGATAAACCGGTATTAGTAGACTTTTGGGCTGAATGGTGCGGACCTTGCCGCATGGTGGGACCAGTTGTTGAAGAAATGGCCGGTGAATACGAAGGAAAAGCTGTTATTGGAAAAGTAAACGTTGACGAAAATCCCGGTGTTGCCGGTAAATTCGGAATTCGTTCAATTCCAACATTGCTTGTTATCAAAAACGGTGAAGTAGTGGATAAGCAAGTTGGTGCAGCTTCTAAAGAAGCATTGTCATCGAAGCTCGATGCTCAACTGTAAATTTAGATATTGAAGATTAGAAGGGTGTATCAAAACCGAAAATTTCTTTTTTCGGTTTTAAAAGGCTTACCCTTAATAGTATAAATAGCTGATGAAGTTGGATTAACATCCTCCAATCATCAGCTATTTATATTTTTGGATGTTTGCCTTTTGATACACCCTTTTGTTACTACATTTGAAACATGAGTCAGTTCAACGACAGAGCCGTTAGGCAATTTGGAAAACTCGAGTTCCTGGCACGACAGGTTGTTGAGGGTTTTATTACAGGCCTTCACCGCAGTCCGTACCACGGTTTTTCAGTAGAGTTTGCTGAACACCGGGCCTATAACAACGGTGAAAGCACACGACACATCGACTGGAAGCTCTTCGGCAAAACCGAAAAGCTCTACACCAAGCGCTATGAGGAGGAAACTAACCTTCGTTGTCACATTCTCATCGATCAATCATCGAGCATGTATTTTCCAAAAGACGGGGAGGAGACCAAGTTCAGTTTTTCTGTGAAAGCGGCTGCTGCCCTCATTCATCTTTTGCGTACACAGCGCGATGCAGTTGGATTGGGACTCTTCGATGAGGAAGTCCGCGAGATCACCCCGGCTAAATTATCGCAGCGTCACCTCAATTATCTGTACTACCTGCTCGAAGAAAAACTGGATTATGACGGTCAGAGCCGTTCCACCGCAGCCGCCAGCGCACTACACGAATTAGCCGAACGCATTAATAAACGCTCAGTTGTTGTGATTTTCTCTGATATGTTCGAGAGCAGCGAAGCGGGCCTCGACAAGCTGTTTTCAGCGCTACAGCACCTGCGATTCAACAAACACGAAGTCATTCTCTTTCACACTGTAGATCAAAACCACGAAATCGATTTTGAGTACGATAACCGTCCGTATAAATTCGTGGATATGGAGAGTGGGGAAGTAGTGAAGTTGAATCCGTCAGAAATCAAGGACGAATACCGCAAGCAACTCAAGAGCTACAAGGAAGAATTGAAGTTGCGCTGTCATCAAAATAAAGTCGATTTTGTTGAAGCTGATATCAATCAGGGATTCAGCAAGATATTAATGGCCTACCTGGCGAGGCGCAAAAAAATGATCTAAAATTTTTTCAATCCTCTTGGAGAAAATGAAAATTGAATTACTTTTGTCGCTCCCAACGAGGGAACGGCACTTTGAAATGATGATTTAAGCCGCACACAGCGCGGAATACAGCAGAAAAAACTTTTTGAAAAGTTGTTTGCATAAAGATAAATTATCTTACATTTGTGCCACCGAAAAAGGTCCGGTAGTTCAGTTGGTTAGAATGCCTGCCTGTCACGCAGGAGGTCGCGAGTTCGAGTCTCGTCCGGACCGCTCACAGTTAGCCTGACAAAATCTTGTCAGGCTTTTTTTGTTTCTCTTCTTTTCTGATAAGCCTTTCTGGTATTACCTTTGAACATATGTCTTACCATGTTTATGTGTTATATTCATTTTCTGTAGATAAGTTCTATAAAGTATATACCAACAATCTTGAAGAACGCATTAACCGACACAACAGTGGGAGAGAGATTAGTACAAAATTTGGTGCTCCCTGGAGTTTAATTTGGACTACAGAAAAAAAGTCTGCTTCTAAAGCAATGACTCTTGAAAGAAAGCTTAAAAACCTAAGTAGACAAAGGCTTTTAATATTTATGAATAAATATGATATAGGTCTGGTTAATCAAGAAGTATTTAATAAAATTCAAAGTCACAGTTCGAGTTCCTGACGATATCAGCTTGGCTGATATGTCAGGAATACTGACAAGCGAAAGCTTCATCAGTATCTCGTCCGGACCGCTCACAGATAGCCTGACAAAATCTTGTCAGGCTTTTTTTATGTCCAAAAAATCTTAACTATTAAAAGTGAAGTGCTGTCAAGGTTTGAGGCCGAGGTCGAGAGCGTTCTAATGGTAATTTGGAATCGTTGAGTACTTAAGTTGTTACAGTTTTGGAGGTAAGCTATTGAGAGTTTTTTAGCCAACCAGACCAATTTATGTTCATTTGATATGTGCATGTAGTTTAGACCTGACAGGTTTCCAAAACCTGTCAGGTCTTTGGTCAGATGTTAAGTGCCGTAGGCACGAATCCACATAACTCTGGGCTTCAGCCCAGAGCAAAAGATGAATGCAGACTTCCAACGAGTGCTGTAAGCACGGACCACAGAATAATTGAAAAACCATACTTTTTAAAGTGAATCGTACCTACGGCACTCAAGGTCTTGTTTGAACACTTTGGCTCCGGGTTATCACCCGGAGATAGATGTTACCCGTGCCTAACGGCACTTTTCAATTACCTGGAACCTTCTAGCAATCCGTGAAATACTGAGATTTACTTATAAACCCCGCGATAAAATCGCGTGGTAGTGGTGTAGCGAAGAATGGTTTTTATTCAATAATCCTATTTTTTAAATCCATTCTATCGTGTAAAATTCTCGTTATTTCAATCGGTTGGTTAATTCTTTTTCTGTAGAAAATGATGTGCCTGCTCGTCTTAAGTCCAAATAAATCATTGGCTATTTCAGGGTAGTTTTTTCCTAAATCGGGGTTATTTGCAATGTCCTGGCAACTATCCAATAGCAAGTTATAATATCTATCAGCTTGTGGTTCAGACCACTCGTCAATCGTGTATTCCCAAATTCCAGTCAAATCCTCAACAGCTTTATTAGTCAGTTCATATTTAGCCATTTTTCTTACGTCTAGCTTTTAACTCCTGAAGATGTTTTTCTGGATCAAAATCGTGAGCAATTCCGCTGTCTTCTCCTTCCTGAATAGCGTTTCTAAGAGCAATAACTTTACTCTCTTCGTTTTCCAAAAGCCGAAGTCCAGCTCTAATTACTTCGCTGACATTTTTGTAGCGTCCAGCAGATACTTGACTATTAACAAATTGGTCAAAATAATTACCTAGTGATATTGATGTGTTTTTGCTCATAGTCTCTAACGTTTACTCAAAAATACCATTTTTTGGTACTTTCTCCAAATTACACTTTTTCTTTAGTTTATAGATAAAATTCACCTACAAGATCCACTACCCTTTGAGAATGTTCAGGCAAGGTTTCTTTGTCCCACGGGTGTTTGCCTCCATACACGTGTGAAGCACCTTCAATAATTTCGAGCTTCGCTTGCGGGTTGGCTTTTTGAATGTCTTTTGCTTCGTCAACTCCAACTGTTTCATCACTTCCTGCGTGAATAATCAATTGAGGAACTTTCAGCTCTGATGCATTCTTCAGGATATTGAGTTTCTCGTTCTTTTTACGGTATTCATCGATCAGATCGCGGTGAAGCGGCATGATTTGATTCGTGCGTGAATTGGGTATTTCCGTTAAACCTTTCTCTTCAAAATCGTTGAACTGTTTTTCTGAGAAGCGTTTTTCCAAATCGCTGATGCTCGACATTGTTGCCACCTTATCTACACGATTATCCTGAGCAGCCGTAATGATGGCAATGGCTCCCCCCCTGCTGTGAGCCAACAAGTAGATTTTGTTTCTGTCGATATTCGGTGGAAGCTGATCGCTATCCTCAATGTAGCTCAACACCGTTTGTAAATCTAAAAGCTCCTTTTCAAAAGTGTTGTGACCAAAGGCATCTAAATCGACAAAGTCTGTCGGATTTTCAACACTGGTACCGTTGTGTGAAAAATTGAATTTCAAATAAGCAAAGCCTTTATCGGCAAATGCATCTGCGAGCAGATTGAAATGTCCCCAATCTTTAAAACCTTTAAAGCCATGAAGAAAAACGATTATGGGTTGCTTTTCTTTACCCTGATCGTACCGTAAATCCACAGCAAACGGCCTACCTTCAGCTCCCGGAAGTGAAAATTCTTTTTTTGTCATGATGGTTTGAAATATAGTATTTAAAAATTAAAATATAAAGGGGTTTTTGAAGGTTTAGGTCGAGCTGGAAGTGCTGACCGCAAGCGTCAGTAGTCGAGAGAAGTTCTAATTGTGATTTTTGGTAACGCAGCGAACGCAAAGTTTTTTTGATGTTAGCTCTGCATTAACGCAGCGCACGCAGCGAGTTCGCTGTCGCTCACTTTTTTCAACCACTATGAAGTTAAAGGGCATTAAGGTTAGAATTAGGTTGTTTGCAGGATTGTGGAGCTGAGTAAATGCTAAGCAACAACCACTTTTATTTTTCATAAATTTGTTTCAAAGTAACCGAAGATGGATATTCAAAAAACAAAACTCGAATTACTGAAAGTCATACTGGAGAATGAAAATTCTGAGTTTATCCAACGTGTTGCTGATTTTGTAAAGAAAGAACAGCCTGATTTCTGGGATGAATTGAGCGTTGCAGAACAAGAAGAAATCAAAAAAGGAATTGAAGAACTGGACAACGGAAAAAGGGTTTCTTATGAATCGTTCCTAAAGAAGGTATCATCCTAAATGAATGTCTATCTATCAGAACTCGCTGAATTCAAGCTCCTTCGTTTATCTGATTACTTATTAGAGGAATGGAGTTCTAAGACTCAAGGTTGAGGTCAAGGTTGAGGTTGAGGACATTCTAATTATTCTTTAGGTTTATTGGTTATTTAAGTTTTTAAGTGCCCCGTTCCTTGCGTCACGAGGGTCTAAGTTCATCTAGTCTTTGACTGTGGTCAAAGAGCAAGATTCACTAAGATTTGAGAGTTTGGAGTTTAGAAGTCCTGGCCAAAGTTTCAGCTATATAGCAAAATACATGAAGAGTAACCTTTAAACCTGACAGGTTTTGGAAACCTGTCAGGTCTAAGGAGCAGAAAGTTACGAGCCGTAGGCACGAATCCACATAACTCTGGGCTTCAGCCCAGAGCAAAATGAATGAGGACTTCCAA
>NZ_JAVLBN010000006.1:0-86889 GCF_031581065.1 Salibacter sp. | reverse complement strand
TTGGCATTGAGCTCTGGGCTGAAGCCCAGAGTTATGTGAATTCGTGCCTATGGCACTTAACATCTGACCAAAGACCTGAAAGGTTTCCAAAACCTATTAAGTCTAACGGCACAAAGCTCCTCAAACTCGGCTCTTCCCCTTTAAAGTTGGCTGGAACAAACTCCAAACTACCCTACCTCCAAATCTTAGAGATTCTTAATCTGACTTTTGGTCAGATTCTAGAAGCTCTTAGATCCCGGACTTGTTACGGGACCCTTAACAACTTAAGAATTCAATAATTCCAAAATACAATTAGAACGCTCTCAACTCGTAGTGAATCTTAGTCCTTGACGCAAGTCAAGACTTAGATGAACTTAGATCTACTGACACTCCGGTCAGCACTAAGCTCGTGACGAAGGAACTGGGCTCAGCCTTGACCTTGACCTCTCCTCAAAAACCAAGTTACAACAACACTCAAAACAACTGATAACCCGAAACTTAACACAAAAGAAAATCTATCACTCTACTATCTTGGTAGATTTATAGAATTAAAGTATGTTTGCCAGCCAAATAAAATTTAGAATGACCCTGACAAACGAACTATTACAAACCGCAATAGATGCTTCAATCGAAGCCGGAAAAGCAATCCTGGAAGTTTACAATACTGATTTTGATGTTGAAACGAAAGACGATAAGTCACCGCTGACTGAAGCCGACAAACGTTCTCACAATGTCATCAAGAAATATTTGGATAAAACGAATATCCCGGTATTGAGTGAAGAAGGCAAACACGATGATTTCAGCACTCGAAAAGACTGGGACAATCTATGGATCGTTGATCCGCTTGACGGAACAAAAGAATTCGTGAAGCGAAATGGTGAGTTTACTGTAAACATCGCCCTGGCTGAAGGAAATACGCCTGTAATGGGTGTGATTTATGTTCCGGTTACGGGTGACCTATACTTCGCTTCTAAAGATCACGGAGCTTACAAAGTGACGACTAAAGAATCGGCTGATGTTTCGATTCTGATCGATAAAGCAGACAAACTACCGATCGATCAAAACCGTGATAAATTTGTCGTTGTGGGCAGTCGCTCGCACATGAGTGAAGAAACGGAAGCTTTCATCAACGACATAAAAGAAAAACACGGTGACGTGGAAATCCTTTCTCGCGGAAGTTCGCTTAAGCTGTGTATGGTTGCTGAAGGCTCTGCAGATTTTTATCCGCGCTACGCTCCCACAATGGAATGGGATACCGCTGCCGGACATGCTATTTGTACTGCAGCCGGATTTAAAGTGACGCAGTACGAAACCGAAAAGCCTGTCATTTACAATAAAGAGAACCTGCTCAATCCCTGGTTCCTCGTTCATCGCTAATGGAAGAATTCAAACCATACGCGGTCCTCGCGATAATTGTCGCCATTGTTATTCTGCTCGTTGTGGACAGAATCAGGACTGCTTTGGTCTTTTTTGCAGGAGTTATTTTACTCTACGTTTCGGGAATTGCTGATACTTCTTTGTTGCTTGAAAGTTTTTCCAATCAAAGTATCATCACAATATTTCTGCTCATACTGTTAACTGCTGTTGTTCAGGATAATTACAATTTGATCGGTGTGTTGGATACGCTTTTCAAGAAAGCTCAGAGTCCGAGGAAATTCCTCTTTCGCATGACTTTTTCGGTCGGATCCGTATCCTCCATCATGAACAACACGCCTATCGTGGCGCTCATGATTCCGTACGTTTACCAATGGAGCAGGAAAGCTAAGACAGCGCCATCAAAGCTGATGATCCCACTGTCGTTCGCTGCGATTTTGGGCGGAATGATCACGCCAATCGGGACGAGTACCAACCTCGTTTTAATCGGTTTTTTGAGATCTGCAGGTGACCCGTTGCTCGGACTTTCAGATTTTATTTTACCCGGAATTTTGGTTCTGATCGTTGGTGTTATTTTCCTGAGCACAATCGGAACCAAACTGTTGCCGAGCCACGATGACGTGGTTGATGATATGCGCCAAAACATTCGCGAATATCTCGCAGAGACGGAAATCCCCAACGGATCAGACCTACACGGAAAAACTGTTGCTGAAGCTGAATTGAGAAACCTGGACGGAATTTATCTGGTTGAAATTTTGCGAAATGGAGATGCCATTAGACCTGTAAATCCGGATGAAAAACTGAGACAGGGCGATCGCCTGTTTTTTGCCGGAGATACTTCGCGCGTTGTCAGTTTGGTTGAAGATGTAGAGGGCCTTACATGGTCGAAAAAAGATAAATTCCAGCTGGGCGATGAAATTGATATACTGGAAGTTGTAGTTCCGTACAATTCTAAACTGGAAGGAAAAACACTCAAGGAGTCAGAATTTCGCGAAAACTACGATGCAGCAGTAGTCGCCATTCACCGTAATGGAGAACGCGTATCGGGGAAGTTAGGTGAAATAAAACTCGCATCAGGTGACTTGTTGTTGCTCATTACAGGGAAACAGTTCAGTCGTTTATCGAATCAGGATAAAGATTTGTACACCGTTTCTGTAATCTCAAAACGCAATCGCCAGCCGGCCTGGAAAAGATGGTTCTTCGGTTCTTTAGTACTGGGAATAATCGCGATTATACTGACCGGACTGGTAAGTCTATTCAAGGGATTAATCATTTTATTTACAGCCGCTGTTGTATTGAGGCTCATCAATGCCGAGGGCATCAAGAAAAACCTCAACTTCGATTTGTTCGTGATTTTGGGCAGTGCTTTGGTACTGGGAAATATTTTCATCGAAACAGGAGCAGCTGAATTAGTTGCCAAACCGTTTATCGAGTTTTTAAAACCTTTTGGCACAACCTGGATTTTGATCGGGATATTTGCGCTCACCGTGCTGTTCACGTCATTCATTACGAATGTGGCTGCCGTGAGTATTTTATTCCCATTGGTTTTTCAAATCATTCATGATCTCAATCTCAATCCATTACCTGTATATTTGACACTTGCTTTTGCAGCATCGGCTGCATTCATTACTCCCGTGAGTTACCAAACCAACCTCATGGTTTACGGTCCCGGGAACTATAAGTTTAAAGACTTTTTGCGCATCGGATTGCCGTTCACATTGATTTACGGAGCCGTTGTGATTTTATTTATGCTAAACTTTTACCAAATCAATGGCTAAGGAAAAACTACATATCATCCCGCACGACCATGACATCAGTCAGGCCGATAGAGAAAAACTCAACGGACACAAAGGACTGCTGATCTGGTTTACCGGTTTATCGGGATCGGGGAAGAGTACGGTTGCTAATTTGCTGGAACGCAAACTCTACGAAAAGGGGATTCACACTTTCATCCTGGATGGCGACAACATTCGCAGCGGATTGAACTCTGACCTCGATTTTTCATCAGAGAGTAGAAAAGAAAACATCCGCAGAATTGGTGAAGTGAGTAACCTTTTTGTGAATAATGGGACGGTGGCACTCAGTGCTTTCATCTCCCCGTTTCGGTCAGATCGCGACCAGGTACGCAACATCGTGGGCTCTGACCGTTACCTTGAAATTTTTGTGGATTGCCCACTCGAAGTGTGCGAGGAACGCGATGTAAAAGGTCTCTACAAAAAGGCGAGAGCCGGAGAGATCAGCAATTTTACGGGAATTAGCTCACCTTTTGAAGCACCTGAAAATCCCGATGTACATTTGCGTACTGATAAAGATTCAAAAGAAGATTGTGTAACCAAAATAATGGATGTGATACTGCCAAAAATGGCACTTAAATAAACCCTGAATTATGCAGAAATACACGCTCAAACACCTCCGGGAACTGGAGTCGGAGTCGATTTATGTGATGAGGGAAGTCTTTGCTCAATTTGAAAATCCCGCTATTTTATTTTCTGGCGGAAAAGATTCAATTGTGTTGACTCACCTTGCACGCAAGGCCTTTTACCCGGCCAAAATTCCTTTCCCTTTATTTCACGTTGACACGGGACACAACTTCCCTGAAACGATTAATTTCCGCGACAGCTTAGTTGATAAGTTAGGCGTTAAATTGATCGTGGGATCTGTTCAAAAGTCGATTGATGACGGTCGCGTGAAAGAGGAAAAAGGCATTAATGCCAGCAGAAACCAATTGCAAACGACTACTCTTCTCGATACAATCGAGGAGCATCAAATCGATTGCGCTATGGGTGGCGCGAGACGCGATGAGGAAAAGGCTCGTGCAAAAGAACGTTTCTTCTCACACCGCGATGATTTTGGTCAGTGGGATCCTAAAAATCAGCGTCCCGAGCTCTGGAACCTGTTCAACGGCAGAAAAGTGATGGGAGAGCATTTCCGCGTATTCCCGATCAGTAACTGGACCGAGATGGATGTTTGGCAATACATTCTTGCTGAAAATATCGACATTCCGGGCCTCTATATCGCTCACGAACGCGATGTTGTTTGGCGCAACGATACCTGGATTCCGGTTAGTGACTACATCAACCTCCGCGATGATGAAGAAGTGGTTAAAAAGAAGGTTCGTTTTAGAACACTCGGTGATATTACGATTACCGGAGGTGTGGAATCTGAAGCAGATACACTTGAGAAAATCGTGGAAGAAGTTGCTGCAGCACGTCAAACTGAACGCGGTAACCGTGCTGATGATAAACGATCAGAAACTTCAATGGAAGACCGCAAGAAGGAAGGTTATTTCTAAACAACAAAATTGAGATTGAACTATGAGCTCTTATTTAGATATGGAATTGCTTCGCTTCACCACAGCGGGAAGCGTTGACGATGGAAAATCGACTCTCATCGGGCGATTGTTATTCGACTCGAAATCGATTTTTGAAGATCAAATGGATCAGGTGAAAAAGACCAGCCAAAAACGCGGTCTCGATCACACTGAGCTGGCTTTGCTCACTGACGGACTCAGAGATGAACGCGAGCAGGGTATTACCATTGATGTGGCTTACCGCTACTTTGCCACACCAAAACGAAAATTCATTATTGCCGATACTCCGGGACACATCCAGTACACGCGCAACATGGTTACGGGTGCTTCAACGGCTAACTTAGCTGTTATCCTGGTTGATGCCCGTAACGGAGTTATGGAACAAACGTGCCGCCACTCGATTATCGCTTCTCTTCTTCAGATCCCTCACGTAGTTGTGTGTGTCAACAAAATGGATCTTGTCGATTACAGCGAAGAGGCATTTGACAAAGTGGTTGAAGAGTACGAAGCGTTTGCAGCAAAACTCGATGTCAAAGATATCCGCTTTGTTCCGATTAGTGCGCTTCACGGTGACAACGTGGTGAACAGATCAAAAAACATGGACTGGTACGAAGGGCCTACTCTTTTGAACACGCTCGAAACCATTCACATCGGATCTGACGAAAACCACATTGACTGTCGCTTCCCAGTTCAAACAGTTATTCGCCCACACTCTGATGAGTTCCACGACTACCGCGGTTATGCCGGTAGAATTGCCGGAGGTGTTTACAAGCCGGGCGATGAAGTGACGGTACTGCCGAGTGGCTTCCAGTCGAAAATCAAGGAAATCACGACATTTGACGGTGCACTCGAAGAGGCTTTTGCTCCGATGTCTGTCACCTTAACACTTGAAGATGATATTGATGTGAGTCGTGGTGACATGATCGTTCGAACGAACAATCAGCCCGATATGGAGCAGGATGTGGAGTTCATGATGTGCTGGTTGCACAACGAGCCTCCACGCCCACGAGCTAAATACATCGTACGTCAAACCACAAATGAAGCTCGTGCTATGATCAAGGATATTCAGTACAAAATGGATATCAACACACTGCACCGCATCGAAGATGATAAAAGCATCGAGATGAATGATATTGCACGTGTAAAGATCAGAACCACGAAACCGTTGCTGACTGATCCTTATCGCAGAAACCGCCATACGGGATCACTCATCCTGATCGATGAGGCTACAAACGACACTGTAGCGGCTGGTATGATTATTTGATCTTACAAGTAAGATTTAAAACAAAAAATCCCCTGTAGAATAATCTGCAGGGGATTTTTTTCATTAAAAAAGCCCCATTCCACTACGGAAAATGAGGCTTTCGTTTTAGGGGTACGTTAAACGTTAAGGAATAACCTGAATAGTTCCTCCGTACGATTCGCGCTGTCCTTCGTAATACACGACTGCGCGCCAAAAGAACACCAGCTGTGTCCGGTTTAGGTTTTCTATGTTGCGCGGACCTTCCCATTTCTTGGATGGATCTGAGGTTCTGAAAACAACATTGTTATTTTGATCGAGTACTTCTAACTCAAAACGGTAAGCCGGGTTTTCGAGCGCAACCGGTAACCACGCATCATTTTTACCATCTCCGTTTGGCGTGAACGCATCAGGAGCGAGCAAATTATACGACTCTTCAACAAAGATTACCTGTTGGTTTGTATCAGCACAACCCGCATCATTCAGGGTGATAAGTCCAATATTCTGACTTCCTTTGTTGAGTAAGAAAGCTGAATAATCATGCTGCTGTGCTACAACTTTATCATTCATGATCCAACGATAAACAGCACCTCCGTTACTTTGGTTCTCAAATACATAATGTGGTCGGCCGCCATCGATGAGTTCTTTCGAATAAGTGAAATTCGATGTGGGTTTTCCTTCAACTTTCACCTCAATCGGTTGAGTCTCTCCTGATGAAAAAACCGCTACAAGTTGTTTGGCTCCTTCAGTAGTAAAAGATAAGTTTTGCTGATCATATACTCTTCCTTCGCTGTCTTTCAATTTGAAATCTTTGCCGTTGCTCAACTCAAATGAAACCTGTTCGCCTTTGCACACGACAGATTTTGAAGCCGTCAAAATTGCTGTTTTAGCCTCTGATAGCTGTGGCGAGTTCTGCTCTTCTTCAGTGTTTGTAGAGCTATTTTCACGGTCAGAGCCGGGTTCACCATCCGGCTGCTGCTCCTTATTTGAAACAGGCTGAGTAGCCTCGGTGGCTGGCTCGGCTTCGTTGCTCACTTCTGATTTTTCATCAGTCTGCGATTTAGCTGGTTCTGACGGTGAAGCAACCTCTTTTTCATTTGATTCTTCAACCTGATTATTCTGATCCTTCACTTCATCAGATTGCTGGTTGTTTTCAACCACCTGCTCTGTTTGGTTGTCAGGATTGGTATTCGGTTCTGACCAATCATAATTCACTGCAAAGCCAATTGCTGCAGCAACTACGGCCAACAACCCGAATTTCAATGCTGAAGAGCCGGCTTTAGAACTTGCACTTCCAGATCCTGCGGCATCCATTCGCTGTTGAAGATCATCCCAGGCGTTATCTCTACGAGGCCCCTCGTAGTTCTCCATCGCCTTTCTGACTTCCTTTTCAAAATTATTTAGTTCGTTACTCATCTATGATGAATCGTTTTCAATTGTTCTTTTAGTTTATGTTTCGCTTTTGACAGGTTCGATTTTGACGTCCCTGTACTGATTCCCAACAATTCTCCAATTTCCTTGTGGGAATAATCTTCGATCACGTACAAATTAAAAACGGCCCGATATGCCGGTGGCAAATCCTGAATGGCTTCCATTACGCGTTCGCGTTCAGAAAAAAGTGTTTCGTTCCATTCAATTTCATCGTTGTCATCGGCCTCAAGCCAGTCATAATCTGTATTATCAATACTTACGTGATCAAACTTTCTTTTTCGCACAACATCAATGGCCGTGTTGACGATTACTCGCCTTACCCAACCTTCAAAAGAACCGTTGCCATCGTACTTTTCTAAGTTGAGAAAGACTTTGATAAATCCTTCCTGCAACACATCCCATGCCTTGTCCTTATCACCAATATAGCGTAGACAGCTACCGTACATTTTGGGGTATAAAGACTCGTAAACTTTTCGTTGAGCTTGTTTATCTCCCTTGCGGCAACTGTCGATAAGATTTGCATAATTTGGTTGCTCCACGCTCATTGTTGTTGATTTAATGACGCATTTTTGCTGAAGGGTTGCTTAAAGCGTAGGTTAATTTGTGACCAAATTAACATACATTTCAGTAATCCGTTAGTTATGTGTTTTTAATAAATGGGGTTTTTACCTTTGCCTGCCATGAGTACTGAAGTGCAAATAGACGAAGAAGCAGAAAAAAAAGCGATCATCCGTGAATACAGAAGATTATTGAGAGCTGCCAAAGTGAAAAAGGGCGATAAGGATTTTTCGCTCATCAGGAAAGCTTTTGATATTGCCCGTGAGGCGCATTTTGATGTGAGGAGAAAATCTGGTGAGTCGTATATTTTTCACCCGCTCGCAGTTGCGCGAATCGTAGCTGAGGATATGGGTTTGGGCACAACTTCAATCGCCTGTGCGCTTCTCCATGATGTTGTGGAAGACACCGATCTCGAAATCGAGGATATCGAGGATTTATTCAGCGAAAAAATCGCGCGCATCATTGACGGACTCACAAAAATTGAGGAAGTCTTTGAACAGGGCGCCTCGCTACAGGCCGAAAACTTCAGGAAGATTATTCTCACACTTGCTGATGATGTGCGTGTGATTTTAATCAAGCTCGCAGACCGACTTCACAACATGCGCACACTCGATCACATGCGCAAGGACAAGCAGCTAAAAATTGCATCTGAAACGCTTTACATTTACGCTCCGCTGGCTCATCGTCTCGGACTGTACAACATCAAAAGCGAGTTGGAAGATTTAGCGCTCAAGTACAAAATACCAAGTGTTTACAAAGACATATCCACTAAACTGCAAAAGACCAAGGCGGTCAGAACCAGATTCATCAACCGCTTTACGTTACCGGTTCGCAGAGAGTTGGACAAAATGGGTA
Source organism: Salibacter sp. (assembly GCF_031581065.1). Taxonomy (NCBI): domain Bacteria; kingdom Pseudomonadati; phylum Bacteroidota; class Flavobacteriia; order Flavobacteriales; family Salibacteraceae; genus Salibacter; species Salibacter sp. Next base: position 78,142 of record NZ_JAVLBN010000006.1, on the reverse strand, counting down.
TTGAGTACGAAGTGAAAAGTCGTACGAAATCGATCTACTCCATTTGGAATAAGATGCGCAGCAAGAATATTCCGTTCGAGGAAGTGTACGACTTATTCGCTATCCGCGTCATCATCAACACACCACTCGACCGTGAAAAGGCAGATTGCTGGAAAGTGTATTCTGTCATCACTGATTTTTACCAGCCAAACCCCGATAGACTCCGCGACTGGATTTCTACTCCAAAAGCCAATGGCTACGAGAGTTTGCACACAACCGTGATGTCGCCAACCGGGAAATGGGTTGAAGTGCAAATCCGATCAAAACGGATGGATGAAATTGCCGAGAAAGGATATGCCGCTCACTGGAAGTACAAAGAGGACAGCCAGCACGAAGGCGCACTTGACGAATGGATATCTCGCGTGAGAGAAGTTCTTGAAAGTCCTGAGACAAACGCTGTTGATTTTGTCGATGACTTTAAACTCAACCTTTTTGCCAAAGAAATTTTTGTTTTCACGCCTAAAGGAGATATCAAATCGTTACCGCACAATGCAACGGCACTGGATTTTGCATACGAAATTCACACAGAGCTCGGTAACAGATGTGTGGGCGCTAAAGTGAACCAAAAACTGGTTCCAATTAGTCACCCGCTCGACAGTGGTGATCAGGTGCAAATTGTGACTTCTAAAGCGCAAACGCCAAAGTTTGAATGGCTCGAGTTTGTGGTAACAGCCAAAGCCAAGTCCTCGATTAAAGCTTCAATTCGCGAAGAGAAAAAGAAAGTGGGAAGGAAAGGGCGTAAAATGCTCGAAGCAACTTTTAAAGAATTAGGTATTGAATTCAATGATCAGAACCTGCACACCCTTACCCAAATTCACAAAATCAGCGGTAAGCTGGAGCTGTTTTACAGAGTTGGTAAAGGTTCTATAGATCCGGCCGAGATTGGTAAGCTCACCGTTCACAACGGATTTATCCAGCAGCGCAGCAAAACGAAAAAGAACGCAAAAAGCCTGGAGGAAATCGTACAGAAGACACGTGGAAAGAAAGATCCACTGGTTCTGAGTACAAATCAAAAACAGCTCAACTACAAACTCTCTACTTGTTGTAACCCAATTCCGGGTGATGATGTAGTAGGGTTTATCACCAATGACGGAACAATCTATATCCACCGTACAAACTGCCCTAATGTGGTTCCGATCATGTCGAACTACGGGTACAGAGTTGTGAAAGCCAAATGGGACAAAAAAGAAGCTGTCTCCTTCCAGGCCGGCATCCAGATGAATGGCTTTGACCGTACAGGAATTGTAAACGACATCACAAAAGTGATATCAAACGAGATGAACGTGAGTATGCGCTCCATCACATTTGACAACAATGACGGAGTATTTGAAGGAAAAGTTTTCGTTTACGTGAACGACACTTCACATCTCAAAAACCTGCAGGATAAACTCCGCAATGTTGAGGGCGTTATGAAGGTCAACCGTATTGAATAACAATCGCAATAAAATCAATACCTTTGTCAATTGAAGTTGAAAGCATGTCAACACCTGAAGTAAAGGAAAAAGTAAAACAAATATTCTCGAGTTTCCTCGAGCAAAACGGACACAGGAAAACGCCTGAGCGTTTTGCTATACTGGAGGAAATATACAGCAACGATGGACACTTTGATGTGGAGTCATTATACCTCCTCATGAAAAACAAGAACTATCGTGTTAGCCGTGCCACATTGTACAACACAATTGAGCTGTTGCTCGCCTGCAATCTCATCCGCAAGCACCAGTTCGGTAAGAACATGGCACAATTTGAGAAGTCGTATGAAAACAAACAACACGATCACGTAATCGATGTAGATACGGGCGAAGTCCGCGAGTTTTGTGACCCGCGCATTCAGCTCATCAAAAACACCATTGCTGAGCACTTTGGAGCTGAAGTATTGCACCACTCGCTCAATCTCTACGCACGTTTTCCTAAAGACGAAAAAAATCAAAAAGACGACAAGGGAAATCAACCCGACTCAACAAAATAATCCCGAACGATAATGACAAAAGCAGACGTACTTCTCGGCCTACAATGGGGTGATGAAGGCAAAGGAAAAATTGTTGATGTACTCACACCTGAGTACGATATTATTGCCCGTTTCCAGGGCGGGCCAAATGCCGGTCACACGCTGGAGTTCAATGAGATTAAACACGTTCTACACACAATTCCTTCCGGTATTTTTAGACCCGATACGCAGAATATCATCGGGAATGGTGTGGTGATTGATCCGGTTACACTGGCAATTGAAATAGACTCGTTGAAAGAACTCAACGTGGATGTGCAGGAAAGTATTCAGGTATCGAAAAAAGCACACCTTATCCTGCCCACTCACAGGTTGCTCGATGCGGCATCTGAACGAGCTAAGGGAAAAGAGAAAATCGGTTCTACGTTGAAAGGAATTGGTCCAACTTACATGGACAAAACCGGACGTAACGGCCTGCGCGTTGGCGATATCATTGAAAATAATTTCAAAGAGCGCTACGATAACCTCAAATCAAAACACCTTGAGCTGCTCAAGAATTACGACTATCCGCTCGATGAGCTGGCCGATATGGAATCTGTATTCTTTGAAAGTGTGAATTCAATTCGTGAGTTGACGCTCATCGACAGTGAGCACTCGGTAAACAGGTCTATGACCGAAAACAAAAAGGTACTTGCTGAAGGAGCACAGGGATCACTGCTCGATATCGACTTTGGTTCTTATCCTTTTGTGACTTCATCGAACACGATTTGTGCCGGAGCTTGTACAGGTCTAGGCATTGCGCCCAATAAAATCGGTGAAGTTTACGGTATTTTTAAAGCGTATTGCACGCGAGTTGGTAGTGGTCCGTTCCCTACTGAACTCTTTGATGAAGACGGAAAACGACTGGCGACAAAAGGCCACGAATTTGGTGCTACAACCGGCCGACCAAGACGTTGCGGATGGCTCGATATTCCGGCTCTCAAATACGCAATTATGCTCAACGGTGTAACGCAGCTCATCATGACAAAGGCTGATGTTTTGAGTGCTTTTGACGAGATCAAAGTTTGTACACACTACAAATACAAAGGCGAAACAATCGATTATTTCCCTTACGATGTGATCAACAATGATGTGGAGCCAATTTGGAAATCGATGAAAGCCTGGGATAAAGACCTCACCAACGTTACATCAATCGATGATTTACCACAGGAGTTGATGGATTATGTAACCTATTTGGAACAGGAATTGCAGGTTCCGATCAAAATTATTTCTGTTGGCCCAAGACGTAGCCAAACACTATTGAGAGATTAATGACAAAATCGCGGTACATAGAATTTTGGAGCTTGCTTTTACTGGTAAGCTCCTTTTTTTTGACTGCATCAGTTCACGGTCAGAACCGGGAGAAGATCAAGCTCATTTACGCCAAAGAAGCAATTATCGACAAAACAGGCGATAAATCGGTGCGGAAATTAATCGGTGAGGTGGAATTCAAACACAAACAAACCAAAATGTACTGCGACAGTGCTTACCTCTACCCCAAATCAAATTCACTGAGAGCATATAGCAATGTGCGAATAGTGAAAGGTGACTCGATTGATCTAACAGGTGATTCACTCTATTACGATGGTAATTCCTCTTTTGCTGAGCTGCGCGGTAACATTACGCTCAATGATGGCAGTCAGAACCTTAGAACGCAATACCTCGATTACGATGTAGGAAAAAACTTTGGCTACTACCAGGGTGGCGGATTGGTTACAAACCTTAATGACAGCTCTACTCTAAAAAGTGAAATCGGTTATTACTATGCTGATAACGAACGTTTCAAGTTCAAGAATAACGTGAAGATGGAAAGTGAAGATTACACGATTACATCAGACACGCTTGAATACGATCAAAAAGGAGATATCGTCTACTTTTTTGGTCCAACCGATATTGTTGGCGACTCATCGAGCATTTTTTGCAAACGCGGTTTTTACAACCGCAAAACGGAAGACTCTGAGTTTGTTCGTGATGCTAAAATCGTCAACAAAGATCAGCAGATTGAGGGCGACAGCATTATCTACAACCAACAATCACAAAACGGAGAAGTATTTGGAAATTCGGTTCTGACTGATACCGTGAATAATATCATGCTCAAAAGCGATTACGCTTACCTCAACGGAACGGACAGCATTTCGTACGCTACCGGTAACCTGCTGATGGAGCAACGCTACGAGAATGATACGCTGTACCTCCACTCTGACACACTCTACACACTTTACGATTCTACGCGTGAACACCGCGTGATTCGTTCTTATCACAAGGTGAAGTTTTACAAAAGTGACATCCAGGGAAAATGCGATTCGCTGCTCTACTCCACTGCAGATAGTACGATTAAGATGTTCATCGATCCGGTTATTTGGTCTGATGCGAATCAAATGTCGGGAACCACGATCACGATCAGAACCTATGACGGGAATGTAGAATCGCTTTTCATTGAGGATAATGCGTTTATCGTATCAGTGCAGGACAGCACGAAAGAGTTTTACAATCAGGTGAAAGGCCGTACTCTGCTGGCTCACTTTCGCGATAATAAAGTGTACAAAATCGATGTCAACGGAAATGGCGAAACGATTTATTACGCTGAAGATGACGAGGACAAAGAAGCGATGGGCATGAACAGATTGGCGTGCTCTGAAATGACGGTTTACATGGACAGTAACCAAATCGATAACATCCGGTTTTACAACAAACCAGAGGCTACGCTGTACCCGCTAAAAGACCTCACCGATGAACTGCAATATTTCCGCTACTTTGAATGGCGCGGAGCTGAACGCCCCAAAAAACGTGAAGATGTCTTTATTTGGCGGGAGGAGTGAAACCCTGGAATTTTGAATGATGGATTATGAGTTTTGAATTAATGTTTTGATTCCAATAATTTATTGTCTTTTTTATCCTTTGTCCCCGCTGTTTTGAGCGGGATTTCAAAATAACTCTCAACTTGATACAAAGGAACTAAAATTCAATACGAAAGACTTACCAAGCTTTTATTCAAAAACACAACTACGTAGCTAAAACGGCCTTGGAAACTTCTAATAAAAAACCCCCATCCTAAATCGAATGGAGCTTTGAATTTTTAATGTTTTACCAACTCAATTATCGATAAACTGGTTGTGCCAGCTCTCTTTGATCGGTAATATCCATCGCTCTTTGAGCTCGCCTACATTTGCCACGAGGTTGTTGAAGACTTTCGTATTCCCAGAAACTTCTTTTTTCTTGGAAAGCCCTTCGAGTTCTGACAGTGAGCAAATGCTAATGGAACCGCCATCTTTGAGGTAAGCTACCTGCATGCGGTCAAAGAAATCCACTTCGAATTTCTTTTCGAGTTCTTTCACAAAGTAAACTGATGAATCAATGCTGCACCCGGTAGCTTTTACTTTTTCTTCATCAGCCGCGATGATGAGAAAATGATCGAGCAGAAAATCCCCTGCAGCGGTCATTGATGATCCGTGGGCCTGCCACGACTCCAAAAATTCATCGAGTGCAGCTTTTAGTTTCTTTTGTTCTTTCTCTGATAGTGGTTCTTTTGACTGGTAAGCCCAAACACGTGCGTGATCGGGAAGTTGGAAAACTGGTGATTGTACTTTTGTCAAATTTATTTCACTCATACATTACAAATCTTCAGCTGTTGCAATTAATTCTGCCACATCGTACACCTGTACGTTATCTTCTCTCTCTTTGTTTTTAACTCCGTCTGTCATCATCGTGTTGCAAAACGGACATCCCGTTGCAATGACATCAGGCTGTGTTTCGAGAGCCTGTTCTGTACGTTCAATATTCACTTCTTTGTTTCCTTTTTCAGCTTCTTTGAACATTTGAGCTCCTCCTGCTCCGCAGCACATTCCGCGTTCTTTACAACGCTTCATTTCAGATAGCTCGACATCGAGCTTTTCTATGAGTCCGCGCGGAGCTTCAAAAACACCATTTGCTCTACCCAGGTAACACGGATCGTGGAAAGTAATCCGCTTTCCTTTGAACGTCCCGCCACCTTCAAGTTGTAGTCGGCCGTCTTTTATGAGGGTGTTGATGAATTGCGTGTGGTGAACCACATCATAGCTTCCTCCCAAATCAGGATATTCATTTTTCATGGTGTTGAAGCAGTGCGGACAACCCGTCACAATTTTCTTCACTTCATAACCATTCAGAACCTGGATATTCGCCATCGCCTGCATTTGGAAAATAAACTCATTTCCCGCGCGCTTGGCCGGATCTCCGGTACAACTCTCCTCGGTTCCGAGTACAGCGAACTTAACACCCGCTTTGTTCAATATCTTGACAATTGCTTTGGTAATCTTCTTCGCTCTATCGTCAAAACTTCCGGCACAGCCAACCCAAAACAACACTTCTGGAGTTTCACCTTTGGCATTCATTTCTGCCATTGTAGGAACTTTCATTGCTTCACTCATACCAATAACTTTTAATCTGTTTCTTCAGCCCATTTTAGTCGATCAGCCTGGGCAAACTGCCACGGTGCTCCGTTGTTTTCCACATTTGTGAACATTCCGGCCAACTCACTTGGAGCAGCACTCTCTTCCATAATGAGATAACGTCTCATTTCCATGATAATAGAGAGCGGATCTATATTTACCGGACACGCTTCAACGCAAGCGTTACATGTTGTACACGCCCAAAGTTCTTCAGGTGTGATGTAATCATTTAAAAGCGCTTTACCGTCTTTGTGGTCTTTTCCGTTTTTGTCAATTCCTTTGCCAACCTCAACGAGTCTGTCGCGCGTATCCATCATGATTTTACGCGGAGACAACAACTTGCCTGTTTGGTTAGCCGGGCATTCAGAGGTACATCTACCACACTCCGTACAGGAATACGCGTCCATGAGATTTTTCCATGTCAAATCCTGCACATCTTTTGCCCCAAATGTATCTGGTTCTTCAGCTCCTTCTTCAGGAGCCGGAGCTGCAAATGGATCAGCATTTGGATCCATCATCAACTCAACTTCTTTCTTCACTTTATCATCATTCGAGAACTTTCCCTGTTCTTCGAGATCAGAATAATACGTATTTGGGAAAGCCAAAATGATGTGAAAATGCTTTGAATAAGGCAGGTAATTCAAGAACGCCAGGATTCCAACAATGTGCAACCACCAGGCTGTTCTTTCAATTGCCGCTAAAGTGGTCAGATCCTCAGGGAGCATTCCGGTAAGGAACTGGCTTACAACAAAACCGCCCTGTAAATCTGAAGTATATTTTTCCAGTCCGAGGCTCGCGAGTTGATCGGCCGATGCCTGGAGGAGAACGCTATCAGCAGCATTCATCGTAAGGAAAGCAGCCATCAACACTAACTCGATCCACAAAATATTGAGTGCATCAGTTGTGGGCCATCCTTTCATTTCGGGTTTGTAAAAGCGTTGCAAACGCATCACTAATCTTCTCAGTAAAAACACCACTACCCCCAAAACAACGAGCAGAGCCAAAATCTCAAAAAAGTTGATGAGGAAATAATAGGAATCGCCAAGGGCGCTCGAGAAAATACGGTGTGTTCCAAAAATTCCGTCAATGATAATTTCCAGAACTTCAATATTGATGATCACGAAACCAACGTACACGAAGATGTGCATGATGCCGGCAATGGGTCTGACCGTCATTTTAGATTGCCCCAGTGCTACACGCGCCATCGTTTTCCAGCGCTCACCGGGATTATCGCTGCGGTCTTCATCTCTACCCAGCAGAATATTTCTCCTTATTTTCCCAACATTTTTCGCAAAAAAAACGACCGCTGCAATAAAAATCACAGCGAAAATGATATTCGATATTCCCATAACTACCGCTCTTTCTTTTTAGGTTTCTCTGCCGGTTTCTCCTTTCTACCAAAAACAGAGAAGTGTACGTAACGTTTAGGATTCACACGCATATCCTCTAACAACTTATCCAACTCAAGTGTTGCCGATTCGAGATTTCGATAAAGTGTATCGTTGTTGACTAACAAACCGGCTGAGCCTTTACCCTCATCGATTTTCTTCATCACTGAGGCCACACTTTCCATCGCATTACCCGCTTTATCAACTGTACCTATGATATCAGCCTTTACGAGAGAATCACTAATAGAAGAAAAGTTGCGTAAAATAGTATCGATACGCTCATTATTACCTTCGATGTTCGATACAATTGAATTCATATTACTCACAATGGTATCGAACTTTTGGCGCTCACTAATCACTAAAGTATCAACACGTTTGAGAGTTGTTTCAAAGGTTCTGAACGATCGATTAATACTCTCGAAACTCTGTGTGAGGTTAGTACGCGCATCCTCATTGAGAATTGCCTGAACAATTGTCACAACAGAGTCGATTGAACCGATTAAGTCATTCGTCTTTTTTTCCAGTGGTTGAAGGCGCTTATCAACCTCAGCTTTGAGGTCGCCTTCAATTGCTGAGTTGAGAGTATCACCAGCCTTTGCCGGAGTTCCTGTCATTCCGCCCTGGAGAGTAATAGCCTTAGAGCCAAAAAGATCTAAACTTGAAATGCGGGCAACTGTTTGCTCAGTCACTTTCACCGTTTTATTGGTAACACGAAAGCCCACAACAATTTTCCCCGATCCGTTCGAATGGAGTTTAATCGAGTTCACCTTACCAACATTGTAACCATTGAGTTGAACGTAATTGTCCTGCGACAAACCATCAACCCTGTCGTAAACAGCGTAGTACTGGCGACCTGTTTCAAAAATGCTCGATCCCTGTAAATAACTGAATCCAACAATTGCAACGACAAGCGTAATAACCGTTAAAATTCCTATTTTAATTTCTTTTGAGATAGCGGTATTATTTTTAGTTATTAATAATATCTACTGCTTCACGCAAAGAAATACGTTTTCCGCGATAAATCGCAATAACAAACGCATCTTTATAACCCTTTTCTCTCACTTCTTTCTGCACTTCAGTAATTGCATCAACTGAATCTTCAGCTCCCACAACGTACTTATAAACACCATCGATTTCAACTTCATCAACATCGCCTAAATTATCAAAATATCCTGATACATCGTCAATAGGCTCGGGTAATGAAGCTAATTGAACGTGAAAAACAGGTCTTTCATCATCTGTTTCTTTTTCACGGTCAGAGCCGGACTCAGCTTTCTCTTCAACTTCCTGCTTTTCAACTTCTTGCTCTTGCTTTTGTTCATCTTGGGCCGATTCCTCTTTTTCTTTATCAGGATCCACAGAAGTATCTTCACCTTCCATCGCTATTTTATATCGCTTGAAAGCCCTGTAAACAGCTGAAGCCATGTAGACTTTTCCATTTTTAGAGTTGAGAAAGTCTTCCTCAGGCGGATTACTGATAAAGCCGAGCTCAACGAGCACACTCGGCATCACTACTCTACTGATTACCCAGTAACCGGCTTGTTTCACTCCGCGATCTCTCCGATTAACACGCTCTCTGAATTGATCCTGAATTAAATCAGCAAAATAGATACTTTGCTCGAGAAATTCACGCTGCATCATGCTCAATGCGATCATACTTTCAGGTGAGGTTGGATCAAAGTCTCCATAATTTTCCTCGTAATTATCCTCCATCAACATCACCCGGTTCTCTCGTTTTGCTACTTCGAGATTAGCCTCTGTCTTGTGCATTCCCAGAACGAACGTCTCTGATCCATGAGCGTGCTCACTGCCAATTGTGTTACAGTGAATACTGATAAAAAGATCAGCATCAGCCTGGTTGGCAATTTTTGTTCGCTCAATCAACTTGAGAAAAACATCTGTTTCTCTTGTCATTATCACGTTTACATCAGGGAAGTACTTATTGATGTAATCGCGTAGTTTGAGTCCCACATCCAGTACAATATCAGCTTCAGTTGCGTCATAACGCCCTGTACCAATAGCCCCCGGGTCTTTTCCACCATGCCCAGGATCGATCACAATTGTTTTAACGCCAAAACTGTTACGCTCCTGTGCAATGATCGTAGCACTCAACACGTTCAACAGGATTGTAGCAAAAAAAGTGATGAAAATGACGCTTCTTGCGGACATATATCCTTTAGCCATCTCTGTTTTGAATTTTTGTTGCTTAGTTTTGCTGCCCAACTTCATTATCTTACAAATTTAACACGAAAGATTGGGGCGTTATTTAAGGCACATATATTTATTTCACCTCATTTTGTTGATAGCCCTTTTCCTTTTCACAGGAGCTAACCAACAAGTTTTCGGCCAAAGTGAAACAGGCACTCAGGATTCCGCCAAAGTTGAGCAGGTTGCCGGGGACTCAATCGGCTCTGACCGTGAGGATAACAGTTTCCTTGAATCTAAAGTAGATTACAATGCTGAGGACTCCATGATTATTGACATGCAGCAACAAAAAGCATATCTCTACGGGAATGCTATTGTCACTTACGAGGAATTAAAACTGGAGGCTGATTACATTGAAATTGATTTCAACTCGAATCTCGTGATGGCTAAAGGTCTTCCTGATTCTACTGGAGAGGTTAAGGGCAAGCCGCTGTTCACAGAAAAAGGGCAACAATATGAAGCCGGCCAAATGACCTACAACTTCAAAACAAAAAAAGGGAAGATTAATGATGCTCTCACTCAACAGGGCGATGGCTACATTCATGGCCAGGACATCAAAAAAGAGAGTGACAATATTTTCTTTATCAAAAACGGTCGCTACACAACGTGTAACAAAGAGGATCCTCACTTTTACATATTAGCATCAAAGTTAAAAGTCATCAACAATGAAAAGATTGTGACGGGGCCGGCCAATATGTGGATTAGTGACATTCCCACTCCACTCGCCATTCCATTTGGTTTCTTTCCTAACAAAAGAGGTAGGCAAAGCGGGGTCATGATTCCGAGTTATGGCTTTTCACCTGAACGCGGTTACTTCCTTCAAAATGGCGGGCTGTACCTCGGAATCAATGATAATTTTGATGCATCTATACGTGGTGACATTTACTCTAATCTCTCGTGGTCAACCAATACACGAATCAATTATAAAAAGCGCTACAAAAGAAAAGGATCTTTAGATATTCAATACACCGATGCAAAAGATGGCGACCCCGAAACACCGGACTTCACCAGGAGAGAGAGCTTTTTTGTGAGTTGGAATCACTCGCAGGATCCAAAGGCGTTTCCCAATAGTAACTTTAGAGCAAAAGTGAACTTTGGTAGTACTGATTTCTATCAAAATACTTTTAATAGCGACATCAATAATATTGTGCAGAATGATTTCGCTTCAAATATTTCTTACACAAAAAACTTTGCTAACTCTCCATTCAACCTCACGGTTAATGGTAGCCATAGCCAAAACAACAGACAGGAAAGCATTACCGCAACACTACCTCAGGCTACACTAACAATGAGCCGGATTTTTCCATTTAAACGAAAGGTGCGTGTAGGAAGTGAAAAATGGTATGAGCGCATAGGCTTTTCCTACAGCACCGATATGAAAAACACGGTTACAACTTCAACGGCAAATTTCAACCTCCCCAACATTGAAGACAAAATGAGATACGGTGTTCGTCACAATATTCCTATTTCAACTTCCATTAAAGCCGGTCACTTAACCATTAGCCCTAACATCAATATTAATGAAGTATGGCAATTCCAATCAATCAGGAAACAGTACGATCCTGAGCTCGAAAATAATTTGAGACAAGATACACTTCAGGAGTTCAGGAGGTTTGGAAATTATTCTGCTTCAATGGGACTTGCTACCAAGCTTTACGGTATGTACAGTTTTGGTCAAAACAGCAAAGTTGAAGCTGTAAGGCACACATTCACTCCAAATGTGAGCCTGCAATTTACACCTGATTTCAGCAGCAGTGAAAGTGGCTATTTTGATGAATACCAGGTTGATTCTTTGGGCAACACCCAAGAATACTCAGTATTTGAAGGTGGAATTTATGGAGCGCCAAATCAGAACCAGAGAGCCGTTATCAATTTCGACTTGCAGAACAATGTTGAAATGAAATACAAATCTGAAAATGACAGTGGTGATGTAGAATTCAAAAAAGCTCCCATCCTGGAAATGTTGAGTGCAAACTGGAATTACAATCTCCTCAGCGACTCACTCAACTGGTCACCGGTTAACCTGCAATTGAGAACCACAATTGCTAAAATCATCAACATCCGTGGAGATTTAAGATTAGATCCTTACGCTCTCAACGAGAACGATCAGCGTATCAATGAATTTCAGTGGGACGAAAACCAAAGGCCTTTCCGCATCACACAAGCTTCAGCAAATGTTGGGTTCCAGTTTCAGAGCAGCAACGTAAAAAACCGATCAACTGATGAAGGAACAGAAGCTGAAAAAGAGGACGTGGAAAACAATCCGGATGCCTATGTCAACTTCAATATTCCGTGGCGTTTATCAGTGAATTACAATATTCAGGTTCGTAACACGGGTGGTAGAGTCAGTCAAATCAACAGTGTAAACTTCAACGGTGAAGTCAACCTCACTGAGAACTGGAGAATTTCATTCAGGAGTGGATACGATATCGAAAACAAACAGCTCAATATTACTTCCTTTGACGTTTACCGCGATCTTCACTGCTGGCAAATTCGTTTCAATATAATACCTTTTGGAACGCGTCAATCATACAATTTCAACATTGGTGTGAAAGCTCCTATGTTACAAGATTTAAAGCTACAACGTAAACGTAGTTGGTTCGATAATCAGTAAATTTACAGCATGAAATTTTCAATTATCGGTCAGATCCACATCCGTTTCCTCTTCATCCTTGGTTTATTTCTAACCAGTTGTGGAAATCAATCTGAAAAATCCTCTGCTGAGGAAATAGACTCAAGATCAGGCAAGCCAACTATTCAACACCAGGTCATCGAACGTAAGGTTGATAATTGCAACACTCAAAGTGACACCTGCACGTATGCCAGCATTAAGTATCCGGTTTTTTCCGGCTCTGACCGTGATAAAGAACTCAACGAATTCATCTTTGATTCAATCCTTAATGTGACTGATACGAGCGAATTACGTACTTCACTCGATTCATTTCTTTTACAATGGCGCAAGACCTATGAAATGATGAATGAAGCAATGCCCTGGGTTAAAGAAACTGCATTCATTGCATCTTTTGAAGATTCATTGCTCCACATAAAGCAGAGTCATTATTTATACAGCGGTGGCGCTCACGGAAATTACGGGGAATTTCACAGCTACTTTTCATGGCCAGATTTGAAACATTTAAGTTGGACAAATTTCATCGATAAAAATGAAAAAGAACTGATTGCTGAGCTCAAAAAGAACCACGCTAAAGCAATGAGTTCCAAAAGCTTTAATGAGCTGATTGATAAAGGATATATTTTTGAAGATTCGCTTTACGTCCACAATAATTTTGTAATTGAAAAAGACAGTATTTCCTTCCTTTACAATCCTTATGAAATAGCTCCTTATTCAGAGGGAATTGTAAAGATTACCGCTAAGAGATCGATCAAATGAATTTTATTCTTATCTTAGACTCGCTCAATTAACTAACCTCATTAACATGTGCATTTTAGTAGTAGATGATGATCCAATAGCTCGCCTTATCATTGAACAAAATTTGAAACTCGCTCAAATTGACAATGAAATCCTTTCTGCTGAAAACGGAAAAGAAGCATTGAACATCATAAAATCTTCAAAACCGAGTATTGTCTTATTAGACCTCAACATGCCCGTCATGAATGGTTTTGACCTGCTTGATTCAATGAATGAAAACGGCATTGATACAGATGTTTATATCATCACTTCCAGCACATTGCAAAACGACAGGACAAAGAGCTACAAGTATCAATCAGTTAAAGGATTTTTTGAAAAACCGATTAACAAGACAGATATCGATCTGGTTAAAAAATCACTTCAGTAATTTATACGTGTTCCTTTTTCTTTTCAAATGGCCTTATGATTAACCGTGCACCTTTATCGTATTTCACATAAGCGTAAGTCCAGTTTATCAACGTCACCATTTTGTTGCGAAAACCAACGAGGGCAATTAAGTGAATAAACATCCAAATAAACCAGGCTAAAGCTCCGCCAAGGCTCAGGTTATTCAGATCCACAACCGCTCTGTTTCTCCCTACAGTTGCCATCGAACCTAAATCTTTGTATTTGAATGGTTTCGTTTTCTTTCCTTTCTCGATTTTCAACAAATTCTTTGCGAGATGCTCACCTTGCTGAATTGCCGGTTGAGCAACCTGTGGATGTCCATTCGGGTACTGGTCAGTTTGCATTGCGGCCACATCGCCTAAAGCAAAAATGTTTTGATATCCTTCAATCCGGTTCACCTCATCCACTTTGTAGCGTCCGTTTTTGAGAAGGCTCTCCTCATTTATTCCATCAATAGGCCTTGCCTCAACACCTGCCGCCCAAATAAGCGTGTTGCTCTCGAGTTCGCCTTTAGATGTTTTGGCAACGTTTCCATCAAAATCTTTCACCATGGTGTTCAGCCAAACCTGCACACCTAATTCTTCGAGATAGTTTTCAGCTTTCTTAGCCGAGTATTTACTCATTCCGGCAAGCAGTGAATCTCCCGCTTCGAGTAGATGAATTTGCATGAGTCGCAAATCGAGATCAGGGTAATCGTTGGGAAGGACGTGAGATTTTAGCTCAGCTAATGCTCCGGCCAACTCTGTTCCTGTTGGTCCGCCACCTACAATCACGAAGTTCATCAGTTTTGTGCGCTCTTCGATGTCTTTTGTGAGTAGTGCTTTTTCAAAATTCTCGAGTATCAAGCTCCTCAGGTTGAGCGCCTCAGGAACAGATTTCATCGGCATGGCATGCTTTTTAATCTGCTCGTTCCCGAAAAAATTAGTGCCTGTACCGGTCGCTATAACAAGGTATTCGTAATGGATCGGACCAATACTGGTGTTTACAATTTGCTCATCAGTATTGACTTTCTCTACTTCAGCTACTCTAAAGTGAAAATGCTTTTTACTGCTAAAAATTTTTCGCAAAGGATAAGCGATACTATCAGGCTCTAATCCTGAAGTAGCAACCTGATAAAGAAGTGGTTGAAAAGTATGGTAATTGTGTTTATCGAGTAAAACGGTTTGGAAATTTTTATCTCTCAATTCTCTGGCAATAGCCATACCACCAAAACCTCCACCAATGATTACGACACGCGGGAGATTTTTAACCGGAATATTCATGAGACTACCTTTCTGATTTACTTTTTAATAACTCAATACGCAATGAATCTGCCTCTTTTTGAGCTTTGTACTTATCGAGAAGCAAATTTTGCCTGTGTTGGGCCTGCTTGAGGATCTCGTTGTTCAACACGTCAATTATCGTATTTTGATGGTACGAGAAAAAGGCAAAGGCCACAATGATCAGCGACATAAAAAGGATGAGAATATTTTTTCTATCGCTCAACATCCTTATTTAGCTTCTTTTGAAAGTTCTTCGAACAACTTCAACAACTTTGCTTTCATATCAGCGCGGAGGTTGTTGAAATATTCAGATTTTTCATGATTGTGCTTCCCTTCATTCACGCGGATGATCAATTCATCATACTCATTAACGGCCTTATCGATGATGGGTTCTAACTTTGAGCGCTTTTTAGGATGTTGCATGATAGCCTCATAGCACTCGTCTATGAAGTCTGCAAATTGAAAATTGATCTCTTTTTTTAAACCGCGAATGTTTGCCATGGCCTTGATATTGAAATAAAAATAATTTTGTTCAAATTTAGCAATTCAATTGTAGCGTTCATGCAAAATGAAGAAAACAACGATATTTTAGGAAAAGCTCTGATGGATTTTCTCCATAACAGGGAGCCTGAGGATGTTGAAGTGAGCAATGATCTCGACCATACTGACCCCTACCCGATCGACTATTTTTTCAGGGATTACAACAGCTTGCCCGATTTAGAGAAAACTGCGCTCAAATACTGTGAGGGAAAAGTACTCGACATTGGAGCCGGAGCCGGTGTTCATTCACTTATTTTGCAGGAGCAGGGCTTTGAGGTAAGAGCCATTGACCGATCTGAAAAAGCATTCAAAGTCATGCGCTACCTGGGTGTTGAAAAATGCCGACAAATGGATTTTTTCGATATCGAAGGAGAACGCTACGATACACTTCTGCTACTCATGAACGGAATTGGAATTGTTGGTAAAATCAACCGCCTCACTGAGTTTTTTGAAAAAGCGAAAAAAATGCTACACCCAGGTGGGCAAATCATCCTCGACTCCACTGATATTGAATACATGTACACTGAGCAAGATGAAAGTATCAGGATTGACAACAGCAAAGACTATTACGGAGAAATTGAGTACACGATGAAATACAAGGGTGAAACCGGGAAACCTTTCCCATGGCTTTTCATTGACTTTCGCACACTTTGTCAATACGCCAAAAAGAACGGCTTTACCTGTGACATTTTAGACACTGAAGGTAAAAACCACTACCTCGCCAAATTAATCTTTAGAGCTTAAATAAGGTTTAAAAGATTCCAGATCCTTACTCCGCTGCTTCAACACCTGCAAGTAAGACCTGGCTAAACGCGAATCGTAGTTTTCAACGCAGCGCTCAGCCCAGGTGATAGCCAAATCCAAATCTCCGGCCATTTCGCTCGCAAGCGCCATATTGTAACTCGCCTTCTCTGCAATTTTATCACGGTCAGAGCCGGCCAAATCAAACCAAAGGTCAGTAGCCTGCGGCCAGTCGCCTTTTATCGCTAAGTTTCCTGCTTCAACGAGCTTGTCATTTCCATATAAGTACATCGTTCGCTGCACATCTTTCCAATGCAAACTCACCATTTTGGCAATGTTGCTCCCAACAAACAGAGCCGTTTGTTCCAGCATTGAAGCTTCATCAGGCATATTAAAATGAACTTCCTGAAGTGACGCTCCCGATGCCATGCTCGTCAATTGATCACTCACCTGGCTTTGAGAGAGCACTTCTCCGTTTCGGTTGTAAACTCTAAAAAACACGGTCATACTAACCGTTTGTGAACCATCAAAATACGGAACCCGAACCGTACCGTATGAACGATCAACCGGTGCGCTGTATGTTACCTGTCCGTTTGCATCAATTGAAGCATCATAACCTTCAAGAACAAGAAGCAAATCAGCATCTATCTTATCGAAGATCGCTTCCAGAGCTTTACCGGGCAAGGGACCGCTTTTCATTCTGCTGAGCGGATTCACTTTGAAGGAATCTGCAATTTGAGGTGTGTAATAATTAACCTCTTTAAAAGCTTTACTTATTCCTACTAAAGTGTAATGTTGAATGTAATTGTTTTGAGCATTGATTTGCTCGATGAAAGTACCATTTCTGTAGAGCTCGGTAAGCGCGAACTCACTATCAATATTATTGAAGAGCGCCATTGGTTGTGGTGGCTCCACCAACCCCGTTTGGGGCGGGTGAAGCACCTCAATTTCCAATTTTGTTGTAGCGCAACTACCAAATAAAAAAAGACAAACCGCTAAACACGTAAAAAGCCTCATTTACGCAATCGATTTGTTTTCCATTTTGATACTGATGGATCATCATTTTCAGCGGTAACGGTAGATTTACGCCTGTTTTCAATAGCTGCTCGCGTCCCGAATATTGCCGCAACTTTTTCAATAGCCGGTTCTGACTGTTGCTCGAATTCTTCAGGATTCCAGTGCTCTTTCACAAAATGCGTATCAAAATTTCCTGAGCGGAAAGCTTTATGTTGAACAGCATATTTACAGAATTCCATTGTTGTGGTCACCCCTGAAATACGGTATTCATCAATAGCCCTCACAAGGCGATCAATTGCTTCATCGCGTGTTCTTGCGTGAACGCTCAACTTACTGATCATGGGATCGTAATAAATTGGAATTTCCATTCCTTCCACGAAACCATCATCAACTCGAATTCCGGGACCTTCAGGAGACCGGTAAGTCAGCAACTTTCCTATATCAGGCAAGAAGTTATTCATAGGGTCCTCAGCGTAAACACGAGCTTCCAAAGCGTGTCCGTGAATTGAGAGTTCATCCTGCTCAAAACTAACCTTTTCACCACGTGCAATGTTAATTTGCTCTCTCACGAGATCAACACCTGTTATCAATTCAGTGACAGGGTGTTCAACCTGCAAACGCGTATTCATTTCAAGGAAGTAGAAGTTATCGTTAGCATCGTAAAGAAACTCAACAGTTCCGGCACCCACATAATCACAAGACTTTGCCACATCGATTGCGCACTGCCCCATTTCTTCTCTTTTGGCATCGGTCAGAACCGCAGATGGTGCTTCCTCAATAACTTTTTGGTGCCTGCGTTGAATGCTACATTCGCGCTCAAATAAATGTCGATAATTTCCGTGTTTATCAGCCAAAACCTGAATTTCAATATGACGCGGACCTTTAACATATCGTTCGATGAAAACTGAGCCATCACCAAATGAACTTTCAGCCTCGCTGACAGCCATTTTTAATTGCGATTCAAATTCATTTTCGTCTTCCACGATACGCATTCCCTTTCCGCCACCTCCGGCAGAGGCTTTGATCAAAATAGGAAAGCCGATTTCACCGGCAATCTTTTTCGCTTCTTCAATATCATCTACAGCTTCGTCAGTCCCGGGAACGAGCGGAATATCATATTTCTTAACTGCTGCCTTGGCTGCTAATTTTGAGCCCATGACTTTCATTGCTTCGGCAGAAGGACCGATGAAAGTCAATCCGGCTTTTTCAACTGCATTGACAAACTCAGGATTTTCAGATAAAAACCCATAACCAGGATGTATTCCGTCAACATTTAATTCTTTGGCCAACTCGATAATCTCATCAATCTTCAAATAAGATTCATTTGATGGTGGCGGACCAATACAAACCGATTGATCAGCAAATTGCACAAAAGGCGCATTGCGATCGGCTTCTGAAAATATAGCCACCGTTTTAATTCCCATTTCTTTGCAAGTGCGCATTACACGCAAAGCAATCTCTCCTCTATTTGCTACGAGTATTTTATTCATCTATTCAAGTTTATTTTCGATGGTTTGAGTAGAATTCAACTTTACACATTAATAAGGCGCTAAAATACGAGTTCGATATTCAATTTGAAAACAACAATTAATTAAACTCTACAACGAGAAAGAATTTATTCATAACATTAGCTTAACATTACATTCATGATTTTAAAACCATTGAATAATGATTGATAATGATTTTGTAAATAATGTAGCACATTTGAATCTATTCAAAAAGGCCTTTAATTCGTTTTAGGGGTTAGATTGATTAATTTTCAGTGGTTTAGTTTGTTAGGTTAAGGGAGCTGTATCAGCTCCCTTTCTTTTTTAGACAAATTCTCAGTCAAAATATTCAACCAACAACATTATCATAAACCACTGAATAAAATAGTACCTTTGCCAGCCCATTTAGCGCGAGTAACCGATAACGAACATTCATGGGCTCAATCAAAAAAAACTTTACGTCTCAACTCGAACTTCCCCTGTTTGGATTCATTGCCAAAGCGGCTGAAGAAATAGGTCAACCGGCCTATGTGATTGGAGGCTGGGTTCGTGACCTGCTTCTCGAGAGACCGTCAAAAGATATTGATATTGTTACAGTAGGTAGTGGAATTGAACTCGCAAAAGCAGTAGCCAAAAAAAGCAAAAGATTCACTGAAGTTTCTCAATTCAAAAACTTTGGTACGGCCATGATCAAATTTGATGATTACGAGGTTGAATTTGTTGGTGCTAGAAGAGAGTCGTACAGCAGAAACTCGCGCAAGCCTGTCGTTGAAGATGGAACCTTACAGGACGATCAAAACAGGCGTGACTTCACCATAAACGCCCTGAGCATTGGGCTCAATCAAGACGATTGGGGAAAGATCTATGACCCTTTTGAAGGTCTAAAAGATCTCGAGAACAAAACTATCAGAACACCACTCGCTCCTGGCAAAACCTATTCTGATGACCCGCTACGTATGATGCGAGCCATCAGATTTGCTTCTCAACTCAACTTTAAAATCGATACTGATTCTTATGAGGCGATTGCCAAAAACAAGAATCGTATAAAGATCATTAGTAAAGAACGCATTTCAACTGAACTCAATAAAATATTAATGAGCGATCAACCATCTGTTGGATTGGAACTTTTGTACAAAACAGGTCTGCTGGAAATCTTTTTTCCTGAGCTTGTCGCATTATCGGGAGTTGAGGAAATTGACGGACAAACACACAAAGAAAACTTCTACCACACTTTAGAGGTTGTCGACAACATTTCTCGTGAAACTGATAATCTGTGGTTGCGATACGCGGCTCTTTTGCACGACATCGGTAAGCCGGTTACTAAACGCTTTGACAAGAACATCGGGTGGACATTCCACGGTCACGAATTTGTGGGATCGAAAATGGTTCCAAAGATTTTCAAACGACTCAAGTTACCGCTCGATGATAAAATGAAGTACGTAAAAAAACTCGTGGCCTTATCTTCAAGACCCATCGTTTTAGCGACTGAAAAAGCGACCGACTCTGGCGTGAGGCGCTTACTTTACGATGCCGGGAACGATGTGGAAGACTTGATGACACTGTGCGAAGCTGATGTTACCACAAAAAGTGAAAAACGAAAAAAACGCTACCTCAACAACTTCAAAGTAGTGCGAAAGAAACTCAAAGAAGTTGAAGAAAAGGATCATGTTCGCAATTTCCAGCCACCGATTGACGGAAAAGAAATTATCAAACGGTATAACTTGCAACCCGGTAAAGAAATCGGGAAGTTGAAAAATGCTGTGAAAGAGGCTATACTTGATGGTCAAATCCAAAATGATTACGACCAGGCAATCGAATTCCTCGATCAGCAAGCTATGGAAATGGGGCTTTTAGCGGGCTCTGACCGAAAAAATTAAAAACGATATTTGAGCACTTAATTCATACAAAATGGAAATAAATCATTCACTCCTGGCAATTTCACCTATTGATGGACGCTACGCTGGTAAAACGAAACAACTCGCTGATTACTTCTCAGAATACGCGCTTTTCAAATACCGTGTTTGGGTTGAAGTGGAGTATTTTATCGCACTGTGCGAATTGCCTTTGCCGCAATTGAAGAACTTTCCAAAAGATCAATATGAAACGCTGAGAAATCTTTACAGGAATTTTAGTCCGCAGGATGCTCAAAAGATCAAAGACCACGAGGCTATCACTAATCACGATGTAAAAGCAACAGAATATTTCATCAAAGATGTGATGGAAAAAGAAGGATTAGGTGATTTCCTGGAGTTTGTTCATTTTGGACTCACATCACAGGACATCAACAACACTGCTGTCCCGATGAGCTTGATGCACGCTTTGCAGGAAGAAACGATTCCGCAATTTGAACAACTCATCAAGCAAGTTGACGAGTTAGCTGCTAAATGGAAAGAAATACCAATGCTGGCTCGTACACATGGTCAGCCGGCATCACCAACCAACCTTGGCAAAGAGCTACAGGTATTTAGCGAGCGACTTACCATTCAACTCAACCAACTGAAAAATATTCCTTTTTCAGCTAAATTTGGCGGAGCTACTGGTAACTTCAATGCTCATCAGGTGGCTTATCCAGAAACTGACTGGGTTGCTTTTGCAAACAATTTCGTGAATGAATCGCTCGGCTTGAGCAGAAGCCAAACAACAACCCAAATTGAACACTATGATAATTTGGCCGCTACTTTTGATGCGCTTAAAAGATTGAACAACATCGTGCTCGATCTCGACAGAGATGTTTGGACTTACATCTCGATGGACTACTTCAAGCAAAAGATCAAAAAAGGCGAAGTTGGATCCAGTGCGATGCCACATAAAGTAAACCCAATAGACTTTGAAAACAGCGAAGGAAACATAGGTATTGCAAATGCTGTTTATGAGCATTTAGCTGCAAAACTTCCTGTTTCGCGCTTGCAACGAGATCTTACCGATTCTACTGTTCTACGCAATGTTGGTGTTCCGGTTGCTCATACAGCTATCGCACTCAAGGCTACTGCAAAAGGGCTGAGTAAGCTCGTGATCAACGAAGAAAAAATCGCAGCAGATCTGGAACAAAACTGGGCAGTTGTGGCCGAAGCAATTCAAACGATACTGAGAAGAGAGCAATTCCCAAAACCGTATGAGGCGCTCAAGGATCTGACCAGGAAAAACAGCGTCATTACAAGTGAGAGTATTCGCGAGTTTATTGACACGCTCGATGTAACAAATGATGTAAAGGAAGAGCTCAAGTCTATCACTCCTCAAAACTACACAGGTATAAACCTTGTGAAAGGATAATAAAACTTTCGTTTTTAGCTCTTAAAGCGCTCAAATTCGGCAACGAAAGAGCATATACCAATAATATTTTCAGGAAATAGAATTTCGATCTATCAAAAATTTTAAATGAAAATAGGGTGAATTGTGAATTAATACAAACTCATCCTTTAAATTAGGCCTCAAAACCACAATGAGCTAACCGATGGTTAAGTTACTAAACTGGGGGAAGTATTTACTGACCATTGTTATTTTCTGTTTCGTTTGTTACTCGACAGGGCTTGGTCAGAACCAGGACTATTACATAAAATACTGGAATAGCCTCAACGGCCTGCCTCAAAATAGCGTAAACGATATCACGCAGGATTCTGTAGGGAACATTTGGATGGCCACCTACAATGGAATCGTAAGGTTTGATGGTGTAAATTTCACAACTTATAATTCTAAAACTTATCCAAATTTAAAGTGTAATCGCTTTGAATCTATCGTAAACGGTAAGGGGAATGACATCTACGCATTTTCAAGTGTTGGTTGTTTGATTAAAATAATAAACTACGATTCAATAATCAATACCCCTGTTGAAGTAAACTCAGTTAATACAAACACAATTAGTTTCACGAAAGAATACGGACTTATTTTCAATGAGTTTGAAAAATTGAGGTCTTTTAAAGATGGACAAAAGAAGACTCTCGTCAATTTAAATGATGACAGACGAATACTGGGAGCTACAATTACTCAACAAAACAAGTTTTATCTGGCTACTGAAAAACAGCTTTATGTTATTGATAAAGAAAAAAGAGCAATTGAATTTAACCAACAAAAAATAATTGCGCTTGATGTTATCTCTCGAAATGATACTGTTTTTGTTAATACAGCACTAGATATCTTGCTAATAAAAGATGACAAAGTCATAAAAAAAATACCAAATAAAACAGATGCTAGCGTTTCAAATGAACTGATGCTAGATGGTAATCATCTCTGGCAAACAACATCAAAGGGCCTCAGGAAAATAAACTTAAAAAACGGCTCAATCCGCACAATTACTAATAGTGATGGACTAAGTGACAATATTGTACGTTCAGTTTATAAAGACAAAGAGGGGAATATATGGGTAGGATCCATTATCAATGGGGTAAACAAACTCACTCCTACTTTTTTTAAAACTTACAATACTGAAAACGGACTTTTAGGCAAAATCGTCAACCCTGTTTTTTATGACAGTGTAAACGAAAACATATACCTTGGAGGAAGATGCACTGGGTATGATCTCATTAAAAAGGATGGTACAATCGAAAACATATCATGTCTTCACAACGATGGATATGGTCATCAATACGACTGTATATTTGCAATATTTATAGATAGCAGACGAAACAAGTGGTTTGGGCTAGCTACAGAAGGAGCCATAAAAGTTAATAATGATGGATCAAAAGAGTATTTTTTCGAAAAGCTGGAAGGTAGAATTGTTAAAGCAATTACCGAAATTGACAGCTCAGTTTACCTCGGCACATCTCACGGATTGCTAAAATACCATGAAGATGACGGATCTCTTGAGCAAATTGCTCCTTACAACAACGAACTCATAAACTCCACCGTAACAGCTATTCATCAGGATAAGAAAGGAAATATCGTTGTTAGTACGACAAATAAAGGGGTTTTCATTATTAAAAAGAACAAAAACATCGAAAGATTAACCACCAATAATGCTCTCCAGGTCAACCACACCAGAGATGTATTCATCGATGAACAAAACAACTACTTAATTGGTACTTACGGTGGCGGAATTGTTTTTCACAACGATTCAATTACTAAAAACATCACCATAAAAGACGGGCTTTTTAACGAGGTAGCTTCTACTATAATATTGCACAAAGGCCGATTTTGGATCACTTGTAACCTGGGGCTTTACAGTATAGACAAAAAGGAGCTATACGATTTCATCTACAATAAAACGGACCGCATTCACTGCTCTTATTTTGGTCACTCAGCCGGACTTGAATCAATCGAGTTCAATGGTGGTTTTCAACAAAGCGGAACCATAGACAACAAGGGAAATCTACTATTCCCTACTTTCAACGGACTGGTTAAATTCAACCCTGACGATATCCCTATTTTGCCAATGCCCAAAGTTTTGATCGATGATATCATTGTAGATGGCAATAAAATTAAAAACTCAGGTAAACCACTCAATTTGAGTAATGATTTTTACCGCTTTCAGGTACAACTATCATCCCCATCTTTTTCATTTCAAAAAAACAGAATAGTCGAATATAAGGTTGAAGGCTACGATGATGTTTGGCTACCCGTTCCTGATGATTTCAAATTATCTTTCACCTCATTCCCTCCCGGTGATTACACACTATTAGTCAGAACCAGACACCTTTTCGCCAAAAATGTAGAGCCCAATAAAACTCAACTTTCTTTTTCCGTTCAGGCTCCCTGGTGGCAACAGGCAGACTACATATTGATACTACTCCTCGTTGTAATTGGAATTTCGGTTCTTATCGTGATTATCCTCAGGAAGAACAGCAAGAACAGAGAGCGCTACATGCAGGAAAAAATCAATCAACAAACTGAGGAATTACAATCGAGTAGAGCAAACTTACAAGCCGTCATCGAAAACACTGACCAGCTCATTTGGTGTGTCGATAATGACTTTAAACTTCTCGTTGCTAATGAAAACTACCTCAATGTTCACTTCAAAAAATACCAAAAGAGACTCAAGCAGGGTGAGAATATCTTTAAATACAGTAACGAGGAAATACACAACTTTTGGAAACCTTATTTTGAACAAGCCCTACAGGGAAAACCTGTAAGAGCTGAAGTAGAATCAAAATCGAAGAAGCGCTTTAGGATTAATGAAGTCTCATATTATCCCATTTTAAAAGATGGAAAAGTGACTGGCATTGTAGGTTTTACAAAAGATATTACGAAAAATAAACTGCGCGAGCGAGAGCTTAGAGAAGCAAGAGATATGGCTGAGAAAGCGGCACAGTCAAAGAGTGAGTTTTTAGCTACCATGAGTCATGAAATTCGTACTCCCATGAATGCCGTCATCGGGATGACCAGCTTGTTGAAAAATACTCCAGTAAATAATGAACAACAGGAGTACATTGAAAATATTAGAATTAGCGGTCAAACACTTTTGACTATCATCAATGATATACTGGATTACTCCAAAGCTGAAAGTGGCAATATGGAGCTTGAAGAGCAAGATTTTAGAATTGACAAGTGTGTTCGTGATGCCATCGGACTGGTACAAAGCCATGCTAAACAAAAAAATGTAAAGCTAGAATACCACATTAATCAGCGTGTTCCTCTTTATGCTAATGGTGATGAAACTAAACTGAGACAAGTACTTCTCAACTTGCTGAGTAATGCTGTTAAATTTACACGAGATGGAAGAGTAACAGTTGATATTAAACTGGTAAGTGATAAAAACCATAAGGCAATTCTCAACTTTGCTGTTAAGGATACAGGAATTGGAATTAAGCCTGATAAAGTCAACCAGCTCTTCCAGCCATTTAAGCAAGTTGATGCGAGCACGACAAGGAGGTTTGGAGGAACGGGACTTGGACTAGCCATCAGCAAGAAGCTTGTTGAATTAATGAACGGTGAAATTTGGGTTAGCAGCATTTTTGAAGAAGGCTCTACATTCCAGTTTAACATTGAGCTACAGAAAGTCAATAAAACTCAAATCCAAAACAACCACTTTAGTTTATTTTCAAGCATCTATGTTCAACTAAAAGACAAGAGCGCCCAGGATAAAATTTTGGACGCTTTAGACTCTTTACAACTCAGCTATGAAAAGATTGATGATCTCAAAAATGCAGTCAATCCATCACGTAATGGGCTTCTCATTACTGATGACGAGACCTACGCAACTACATTTCTGGATCTGACCAATGATATCACTTACCTTATTCTATATAACTCAAGTGGTGATACTATAAAACGAGAGTATGAGTCAAAGGCTGTTTTAACACATCTTGAAGAAATTTCAGCCACTTCAATTGATAAAGCGTTTACCGCGTTGCATCAAAAAGCAAAACCAGTTCAACAGGAAACAGACCTTCTCGCTGAGGTGTACCCACTTAAAATTCTCGTTGCTGAAGACAATCTTGTGAACCAAAAACTCATCAATATGATTTTGGGTAAACTCGGCTATGATTGTGATTTGGCAGCAAATGGAATTGAAGTTATTCAGGCACTCGATAGAATCAATTACGATCTTATTTACATGGATTGCCAAATGCCTGAGCTCGATGGCTATGAAACCACCACAAAAATTAGAGACGAAAACGATCACCAACCAATAATTGTTGCTATGACTGCAAATGCAATGAAAGGTGATAAAGAAAAATGCCTAAATGTTGGAATGGATGATTACCTCCCAAAACCGATTGATATGGAACTGGTAAAAACCAATATCAATAAGTGGGGAAGCAGAATTATAAATGGAGAAGAATGAAAAAAGTACTTATTGGATTAGCTGCTCTGTCATTACTTAGTTGCCAAAACAACGACACCGTAAATTGTTCAAAGTTCAAAACCGGTGAGTTTTCATTTAGTGAAAAAAGCAAGGTACGCATTCTAAGAACCGAAACAACTCAAAAGGAATACAGCCAAAAATCAGGCGAAGATTTCATCGATGAATATTCCATCAACTGGATCGATAGCTGCACTTACAGCGCAAAGTTGGTCAAAACAAATCATCCTGAAGGAACGTCAATGAGCATTGGCGACAGCATGGTTGTTACCATCTTGCGCTCAAAAGACAACAAGTACGAATGGCAGGGAATGGTCAATGGTGAAATGAAAAAAGGAGTCATGATAAAACTCGAAGAATAACGGTCAGAGCCCTCATTAATCAAAGTCCCGTTTTCTACTCATTGATTTCATTTTGCATGATGATCATCCCATCAGCCAGCCCGATTTTGGGAACGTGCATAATACTGCTATCGCTCCATTTCATAGCGTTGAAATAAATATCACTTGCCGGTACAATCACATCTGCCCTATCAGGGTTTAACCTGAGATTTTGCATTCTTTCCTCATAACTCATTTTACTGAGCGACTGGCGGGTGATTTTTAACTCGTGATACAGGAGTGGCCTCGGGTATTTTTTATCAGTGAGCTTGTATATTTTGTTGATATTCCCACCGGATCCGATCATTTCAACATGATTCAAATGACTGGTTTTTTCCTTGATCCAGGATTTCATTTCTTTCCAGTCTGCATCAGAGGAAAGACCGTTTAATAAGCGTAATGTACCAAGGTTAAAAGATTTAGCATCGTAAATTTCACTGTTCGATAAAATACTGATTTCAGTACTTCCGCCACCAACATCTACATAAACGTAGTTTGAATCTTCATCAATATTTTCTCTGAAGTGACCATTAAAGATAATTTCTGCCTCGCGTTTACCATCTATGATCTCAATGTCGATCCCCGTTTCCTCTCTCACTCTTTCAGCAATTGAAGAACCATTTGTCGCTTCTCGCATTGCTGATGTTGCACAAGCTTTAAATGACTCCACATTGTGAACTTTCATCAGATAAGAGTACGCTTTCATTCCATCGAGGAATCGTTCCTGAGTTTCTTTACTGATATTTCCTTCCACAAAGGCCTCTTTCCCCATCCTGATGGGAAGCCTGATTAAAGCAACCTTTTTGTAGTTGTGGTCTTTGGGGTTTCCTATTACACTGCAAATTAAAAGTCTAATCGCATTTGAACCGATGTCAATTGCCGCCAATTTCTTGTATATCAACTATCTACCCTCCTTAAGCTTACCTTTGTAGTATTTGTACAACTCGAATTGTGACCGAATTGGTTTGTCCTTTTCTTCTCGCTTTCGCAATTTGTTTTTCAACGTTCCGTCAAGTATGCGTGCTTTCACATTATCATTCCACTGTATATCAATGAAATCGTTTACTTCCTTTCTAATTTCACTATCGTAAATAGGACAT
This sequence comes from Salibacter sp., assembly GCF_031581065.1. NCBI lineage: Bacteria > Pseudomonadati > Bacteroidota > Flavobacteriia > Flavobacteriales > Salibacteraceae > Salibacter > Salibacter sp. The sequence continues at coordinate 50,026 of NZ_JAVLBN010000006.1, read as the reverse complement.
GTTACTTCCACCCTACCATCTAAATTTCGGCCCATCCAATCGGCAGATGAAATAAATATTTTTTCATCACCTCCATTGGCGAAGATAAAAACTCGAGAATGTTCCAGAAAACGATCAAGAATACTAATGGCTTCAATATTTTCACTATAACCTTTTCTGCCCGCGACAAGCGAACAAATTCCTCTCACGTTTAGTCTAATTTTAACTCCTGCTTCACTGGCCTCGTACAGTTTGTGAATGAGCTCAGGATCAACCAGACTATTCATCTTCAAAGTGATGTAAGCCTCTTTTTCCTTTTTAGCATTCTTGATTTCTATATCGATCAGATCCCGGAGTTTACCCCGCAAGGTCATCGGTGATGGTACGATGTGTTTTAGGTTCTGAATATTACTTTCCTCCCCTTCAAGAAAGTTGAAAACCTCATCGATTTCACGAGTGATTTTTTGCTTCGAGGTGAACAGCGCAAGATCACTGTATAGCTCGGCCGTATTCTCGTTGTAATTTCCTGTCCCGATGCTCGAATAGAAGCGCGTTCCCTTCTCAGACTCGCGCTCGATCAAGCACAGCTTACTGTGAATTTTGAGTCCGGGCATTCCAAACAACACTTTTACTCCCTCGTCTCTCAATACTCCAGACCACTTGATGTTTGCTTCTTCATCAAAACGAGCCTGAAGCTCCAATATTACCGTTACTCTTTTACCGTTCTTTGCCGCGTTGATCAATGCATTGACCACTTTTGATCGTTTTGCCAACCGGTAAACCGTGATTTTGATAGAGCGTACCTTAGGATCGATTGCGGCTTCTCTCAACAGGGAAATAAAATAATTGAATGTTTGATACGGATAATGAAGCAAAACATCCTTCTTTCTTATCACATCTAATATGCTTTGATAAGGCTGAAGATCTTTGTGAAGTAGAGGCTTAACATCATCGTATTGTAGTTGTCCGCTATCAAAATGCGGAAACTTCATGAAGTCTTTAAAATTGTGGTATCGGCCCCCGGGAATAATGTTATCGTTTTTATCAAGGTCCAAACTGTTCATCAGATATGATAAAAGATCTTTAGGCATGTTTCGGTCATAAATGAACCTAACAGCCTCAGCTTTTTTACGCTTTTTGAGACTCTTTTTCATTTTTTCCAAAAAGCTCTTTGACACATCGCTGTCTAAATCGAGTTCAGCATCACGCGTAATTTTAATCGTGTAAGCTTCAATGACATCATAGTTTAGGATTGCGTAAATCTCTCGCAAGCAGTAGCGAATAATATCATCTAAAATAATAATGTAGCGCTTATTACTGATGCTTGGAATCACTAAGAACCGCGGCAAAACTGAAGATGGAACTTCTAAAATCGAGTACTGAACATCTTTTTTATCAGAGCTCTTTGAGAGTTTAATAGCGAGGTAGATTGAAGCATCTCGAAGAGTTGGAAAACGATTTGTATCATCGAGCATAATGGGAACCAAAGCGGGATAAACATGCTGGTGAAAGTATTCTTTTACGTAAGCTCCCTGATCTTCTGAAAGCTGTTCCTCATTCACGAGGTTAATTCCCTCTTCTTTTAACTCATTGATGATATCGCTGTAAATTCGTTGGAAATCTTTTTGCTGGGAAAGGACTGTATCCTGGATTTTTGCTAGCAGCTCTTTTGGGTTTTCCATGATAATTTCCTTCAGGTACTTTTTTAACGTTACCATTCTTTTGACGGTAGCTACACGTACCCTGAAGAACTCATCGAGATTATTAGAGAAAATACCGAGAAATCTCACTCTCTCCAACAATGGATTTGAGGGATCTTCAGCCTCTTGCAAAACACGCGCATTAAATGCCAACCAACTTATTTCTCTATTGATAATGTGGATTTCATCATCTACTTTATTCCGTTGAATGTATTCTAAAACTTCAAGCATAACGGCTATTTCAATTCTTTGGGTTTGATGAATAACTTGAGCTGATTTTTAGCTTTTCCTATATCCTGCCAATTATCGGCCTCAACTTCAATTGCAACTACAGCACAAGTAGGAATCTTTTCTACTGAATTGTGTAATAACATATTGTAAAGATTGGTGAGAGCCGGGTCATGGCCAAAAAGCATAATACTCGATGCATTGTTGCGCTGGTTGGAAATCACTTCGAGGTAGTATTCTGCTGAAGAAGCGTACAGCTCATCCTGTAGGGCTATGTGCTGCAACGAGTAATCCAGTTGTCTCGCAATTATGACAGCGGTGTGGAAGGCTCTGACCGCGACACTGCTGATCATTAAATCAGGGCAAATTTTATCATTCTTCAAGTGCTCACCTATTAAATAAGCATCCTGCACGCCTCGTCTTTTGAGTGATCTGTCAATGTCGTTCAAGTCAGTGTCTTTCCAACTGGACTTACCATGTCTAATAAGGTAAATGGTTTTCATAGCTCAAATTCATAGCATTCATTAATTGAAACAAAAGTGTTACGGCAAGTTGGCCTGAGTTCTATTAAATCGTTACGTTAAAATTAAATTACCCACTTCACATTCAGCATAAAGATAGTTGAAAACTTTGTTAACAAATGGTTCACAACTGTTAATAAGTGCATTTTGATGCTTATTAAGTTTGCAATTAGAATTAGTCTAAAATCGGGGGATTTAATGTTTGGTACGCTTTTTAAACGAAAAGTCTCAGAAGAAAAGTTAGTTGTTTATTTTATCAACTCAACTATTGAAATGGTTGATAACGGCTTTGGTGATGTGGCTGAGTTGATCAATCAGGATCCTTGCTTTGTAGAATCACCAAATATTCAACCTAACCAAAGTGATCAGTTTTTGTTGATTGTATTAGCAGGTAATATCAAACTCATCAGCAACCATTTTGAAAGCATCCAGGACAGGAGGATACTGAACAAAGCTTATAATGTACTTTCCCATACATTTGACTTGCCTGCTGATGAAGTTCAAAAATTAATTTCTAACTACCAGAGTTACATCAGCAAGGTCAACTTCCCTTCAAAAAATACGCTATACGGAATGTCAAAAGCTGTATTTTACAAGTACGGCCTCAATGATTTTCAGGAACCGTATTTCAAAAACATGAAGGCCCCCAATCCTCTATTCATCAAACGGTTAGATTCAATCATTGAGAAATTCATCTGGGACTGGACAGAGTTTCAGGAGAAATACAAGATTGTAGAGCGTTAATCTTTTAATCCAAAGTGGTCGATCGCCATTTGACTGACATCTTCCCCAATTGCTAATGCAGCTGTTGCTGCCGGTGATGGCGCATTAAGAACGTGAATACTCCTGTCATTATACATGATCCTGAAATCGTCTTTCGTGTCACCATTATCCTTGAGTAAAAGAGCTCTAACTCCACTTCTACCCTCTTTAATATCATCCATGGTCAGATCCGGAATGAGACGCTGAAGTGTCTTGAGAAATAGCTTCTTTGAAAAAGCTCTACGGTATTCGTTAATACCAAAACTCATATTCTTCATGAAGAGATTCCATGTTCCCTTATAAGAGAGCGCGTCAATTGTATCCTTAAGATCGAAGTCAGTTTTACCATAACCTTCTCTCTTGAAAGTGAAAACAGCATTAGGCCCACACTCAACTTCTCCGTTGGTCATCCGCGTAAAATGAACACCTAAAAATGGGAAGTCAGGATTAGGTACAGGATAAATCAAGTTGCGCACCTTATGCTTGGCCTGATCAGTTAATTCGTAGTAGTCGCCTCTAAATCCCACAACCTTTTCATCTAAATCAACTTTATCCTTTCTTGCGAGCCTGTCTGCCTGCAAACCTCCGCAAAAGATAAGATGCTTTGCTTTGTATTTACCTTTGCTCGTAATAACAGTATTACATTCAGAACCGTCCTCAATCTCTTCAACCTTCTCTCCTAAAACGATTTTACTCTTCTCCTGAATTTTGATCACCAGTTCAGCCATTTTCTCCGTAGCAGCACGATAGTCGATAATTCCGGTAACCGGAACCCAAATTCCTTTAATACCGGCACAATGAGGTTCAATTTCTCTCACCTGATGACCATCAATTTTCTCGATTCCCTCAATTCCGTTTTGCTGACCGATGTTGAATATTTTATCGAGGTTAGGCAACTCTTTTTCATCAGTTGCCACTACGACCTTCCCGCAAACATCGTGAGGGATATTGTGCTCCCGGGCAAATGATACGAGCTCCTTTCTACCTCTTACACAATTAATAGCCTTTTTACTACCGGGCTTGTAGTAAAGTCCCGAATGAATAACTCCACTATTGTTTCCTGTTTGATGATCTGCAAGGTGCTTTTCTTTCTCGATGAGAATGATCTTTTTATCGGAAAACTTCTTTTGAATCTTATAAGCGCTTGCTGTTCCAACAATTCCTCCACCAATCACAGCAACATCGTAAGTCGTATCCATTTCAAATAAATTTGGGGTGCTAAATTAAAGTATTCTACATTGATATTCGTTCACTTGACTTCAGATAGAACATAGCTAAAAGTGCCAGCAGAAAAAATACACCTAAAGTCAATGCACTATAATGCATATCACCGGTCATTTGTTCAATAAAACCGTAAGCAAATGTTCCAAGAACAATTGCCATTTTTTCTGTTACATCGAAGAAACTAAAATAAGTTGTGTGTTCACCTTTTTCAGGAAGCATTTTGGAATAAGTACTTCTTGCAAGCGATTGAATTCCGCCCATTACAAGCCCCACGGTGCCGCCAAGGATATAGAACTTGATTGCAACATGCGGATCTGACCGTTGAAGTAAAAAAGCTGCTCCACAAATCCCCAGCCATATAATTATTGCCAGTACAAGACCTTTAAAGTTTCCTATCTTCTCAGATATTTTGGAAAACAAAACTGCTCCCAGAATGCCTAAAAATTGAATGATTAATATCGTACTTATCAACTGAAGGGTACTCAATCCTAAAGCTTTTTGTCCAAATACACTCGCGAGCAGAATAACAGTTTGAACGCCCATACTGAAAAAGAAAAAAGCTACCAGATACTTTCGCAATACTCCCAGTTTTTTGAGCTGAACCCAAAATTTTCTCAACTCTCTATATCCATTTGTGAGCGTTCGCCATTTTATTGATTTCCTTTCTTTAGGTTCAGGTAAATTGCGAAAAGTAATTTGAGCGAAAAGTGCCCACCAGGCTCCAACAAGCAAAAATGAGAGTCGGGTGGCGAAGCTTTTTTCCAACCCAATGAATGAATGCCCTTCTATTAGAGCCAGGCAAAGGATTAACAACAATGAACTGCCCAGGTAACCGAGGCTATAACCTCTGGCACTTACTTTATCCTGTAATCTTCTGGGAGCAATTTCAGGCAAATAAGCATTGTAAAAAACCTGCGAACCCCAGAATCCCACACTGGCTAAGATGGATGCTAAAAGTGCCAGCCAAATCATATCGACATCATCAAAAAAGAATAATGCACCACAGCTGAGAGCTCCGACATAACAAAACCTTCTCAAAAAGGATTTTTTTCTTCCGCTAAAATCAGCCACACCAGAAAGTAATGGGCTCATCAATGCTACGAGAAAAAAGCTAGTGGACAAAGCGTATGAATAGAGTGACGTATTCGTGAAGGTGGCACCTAAAAATTCAATTTGGTCAGATCCGTTTACCGTTGTAACCGAATTGTAATAAATCGGGAAAATCGCAGTTGAAATTACGAGCGAATAAACCGAATTTGCCCAATCGTAAAAAGCCCACGCTTTGATAACTTTAGGCTTATACTGGTAATGTGCCATGTTGCAAATAAAAAGAAGGGGGTGTATCAATACCGAAAAATCTATCATTTTTCGGTATTAAAAGGCTATTCATTAAAAGTTAAATAGGTGATTTAGGGAGTTTAAAATATTACAATAACCTGAATTTTATAACGCCTTTTGACACCCCCCTATTCTTTGAAAAGATTAGTTATCTATTTCGCTTCGAAGGTAACTCTTCGGTTCTTGGCTCTCGCTTCATCAGTGCCGGCATCATCCACAATTTGTGAATCTCCTACACCTTCAAAAGAAAGTCTTGACTCATCAATACCTCTTTTAATAAGATAATCATGAATGTATTTGGCTCTTTTTGCAGAAATATCTTCTGAAATTTTCTCAGCTTCTTTAGCAGAGCTGTGACCTACAACTTTTACATGAACTGCTTCGTTTTCTTCAAGCAAACGAATTACTTCAATAATAGCTGCCGGTGTACTTGGACTCGTAGAGTTGTAATCAAAATAAACCTTTTTAAGACTCAGCTTCTTGGCTGCATCCATATCGGCATCTTCACTTACGTTTTCACTGTAAACAACCTGCATTTCATCACTTTTCTTCTCCTCTTCACAAGTACAGGATGAAATTTCTTCCATGTTGTAAACTGAAACATCATCAACAAAATAGTAAGCATCATTTGTTTGAAGTTGATTGTATCCTTTTACTCTCCTCATTGATTCGTAATCATCACGATCAGCTTCTTCTGGATTTGTAAAGTTTCCTATTGTAAGGTATTTCTCACCACCTTTTGCAGTGTAAGTACCGCAAATAGTTTTCCACATATATTGATCCTTGAAAATCTTATTATCAGGCTGCATAATTTGAGGGGTAATTTCCCAGTCATCAATTGTGTTGCTTCTCACTTTTCTATCACTGAGGTATCCACCAATATTATTTGTGGCGTAACGTGATATTTTAGAGAGTACAATGTTGAAGTTGACACAATACGTTTTTCCTTCAATCATATCATCTTTCAACCTAACCTGAATAAATGTATTTTTTGTTCTACCTCTGTAACCAAACATACGCACTCCGGCATAGTTTTGACCGTCCAGAGGCATCTGATATCCCATTTTATTTTCTGGTATCCCCCATTCATCTTTGGCTTCTTTTGAGTAAACATCTGCCCCGTTTTCCTCATCAGGAGAGAACCACTCAATAACATCTTCAATTGCTTTATCACCTTTTCTGATTCTGCCATCAGTTTGCTCAAAGCTCCCGTTAGGAACGAGGTTATTTTGAGCGCTCAATGAAAGAGTGAAAAAAGTACCAACCGCAAGGGTTAAAACTGCTCGAATATTCCTTTTCATAATTTTAAAATTGATGTTTCTTAACTGTTTCAATAAATAATTTCACCTTTTCCGGATCTGTATCCGGATAAACTCCGTGGCCTAAATTAGCAATATATCGCTGACTACCAAAGTCTTCAAGCATTTGCTGGGTTTCTTTCACCAAGGCATCGTCTGGTGCGTAAAGTGTACAGGGATCTAAGTTACCCTGCAATGTACGTTCATTTCCAACAAGTTGACGACTTTCTTTGCGATTCATATTCCAATCTAAACCTACTGTATTGCAATTCAATTTTGCAATTTCAGCGATTGAGCGGTAAGCACCTTTTGAAAACACGGTTTTAGGGACAGAATCAATGCTATCGCATATTTCTTTGATATAAGGCAACGCGAATTCCTCATATTGCTTTTTGGGAAGTATCCCTGCCCAACTATCAAAGATTTGTACCATATCAGCCCCAGCTTCAATTTGTGCTTTAAGGTAAGTTTTTGTGGTTTGTGTTATCTTATAAAGCACAGAGTGTGCCAAAGTAGGATTTTGATATAAAATCTTGCGTGCGTTGCTAAACGTTTTAGAACCTCCTCCTTCAACGATATATGAGAAAATAGTCCAAGGTGCGCCCGCGAACCCTATCAACGGGACACGACCATCGAGCTCTTTCTTCGTGAGTGATATGGCATCACTCACATATCGCAACTTGTCGTTCGGATCGGGGATTACCAGTGACTCGGCATCGCGCTCGGTTCTGACTGTTGTTTCAAAAATGGGGCCTACTCCTTTTTTCATTTGGTAAGTGACACCCATCGCTTCTGGAACAACCAGTATATCGGAGAAGATAATAGCGGCATCAACTCCCAAAATATCAACAGGCTGCAATGTTACTTCACAAGCGAGCTCGGGTGTTTCAACTAGCTCTTTAAACCCTGATAGTGAATTACGAACTGCTCTATATTCTGGTAAAATCCTGCCTGCCTGGCGCATAAGCCACACGGGCACTCTTTCAACTTTTTCGCCTCTTGCGGCTCTGAGTATTAAATCGTTTTTCAATTGTCGTTTCATTTGAGGTGTTCAAATATACAACTTGCTCACTTCTGTTAAGTCAATAAAAAACCCCGACAAGCTTGCCGGGGTTTTCGCTTAAAATCTATTTTGATTTAACTCGCGTAGATCTTTTTGATGAGATTCAATGCTGAACCTTCTTTGAACCATTTGATTTGGTTCTCATTGTAAGTGTGGTTCACTTTAATGGTATCAGATGATCCATCTTTATGCTTGATCTCAACAGTTAGCTGCTTATCTGGAGCAAAATCTTTAAGGTCAACGAAATCGAACCTATCGTCTTCCTGGATTTTGTCGTAATCAGCTTCTTTGTCAAATGTAACAGCTAATAAACCTTGTTTTTTGAGGTTTGTTTCGTGAATACGCGCAAATGATTTTACAATCACTGCTCTCACACCAAGGTGACGTGGTTGCATTGCTGCGTGCTCACGAGATGATCCTTCTCCGTAGTTGTGATCTCCAACTACTACAGAAGGAATACCTTTTGCTTTGTATTCGCGCTGTACATCAGGCACTGCTCCGTACTCTCCAGTGATCTGACTTTTAACTTTATCAGTTTCCTTGTTGTATGCGTTAACAGCTCCTGTAAGCGTATTATTTGAAATATTATCAAGGTGTCCTCTATACCTCAACCATGGACCAGCCATTGAAATGTGATCTGTTGTACACTTACCGTAGGCTTTGATAAGAAGAACAGCATCTGTTAAGTTTTCACCGTCCCAGGCATCAAAAGGAGTGAGAATTTGTAAACGGTCAGATCCGTCTTTCACATTTATCTCCACACCACTTCCATCTTTAGCCGGTTTTTGGTACCCTGAATCTTCAACAGCAAAACCGTCAGATGGAAGCTGAATTCCTTGTGGCTCATCTAGTTTTACTTCCTCTCCATCTTCATTTGTAAGTGTATCTGTCAATGGATTAAATGCCAGGTCACCTGCTAGTGCCATAGCTGTAACGAGCTCAGGTGAAGCTACAAACGCGTGCGTATTGGGGTTTCCGTCATTACGCTTAGCGAAGTTACGGTTGAATGAAGTAATGATCGAGTTTTTCTTATCAGGGTCGTCAGTATGACGCGCCCATTGACCAATACATGGTCCACATGCATTCGCGAGAACAACTCCACCCATTTTGTCAAATTTCTGAAGTATTCCGTCACGCTCTGCTGTAAAACGAACCTGTTCAGATCCTGGAGTAATCGTGAACTCAGATTTCGCTTTTAGGTTTTTGCTTACCGCCTGGTCAGCGATAGAAGCTGAACGGGTCAAATCTTCATAAGATGAATTTGTACAAGACCCGATCAATCCAACCTCGAGTTTTTGTGGCCAACCTTCTTCTTTTACTTTTTTGCCAAATTCAGAAATTGGTGTTGCTAAATCTGGAGTGAAAGGTCCGTTAACGTGCGGCTCTAGTTCACTCAAGTTGATTTCAATCACCTGATCAAAGTAATTTTCAGGATTGTCATAAACACTCTCATCAGCGCGAAGGTGTTCTCTAACACTTTCAGCTAATTCAGCTACATCTTCCCTGTCTGTATTTTTGAGGTAAGTAGCCATTGAGGTATCGTAATTGAAAAGCGAAGTTGTTGCTCCAATCTCAGCACCCATGTTACAGATTGTGCCTTTACCTGTACAGGACATTGATTCGGCACCAGGACCAAAGTATTCTACGATGTGACCTGTACCACCTTTTACGGTAAGGATGCCAGCAACTTTGAGGATAACATCTTTAGCCGATGTCCAACCACTCATTTCACCGGTAAGCTTAACACCAATTAATTTAGGAAACTTGAGTTCCCATGGCATTCCGGCCATCACATCAACTGCATCAGCACCACCAACACCAACTGCGAGACTACCAAGTCCACCGGCATTAGGAGTGTGAGAATCGGTTCCGATCATCATGCATCCGGGGAATGCATAATTTTCGAGAACTACTTGGTGAATGATACCTGCACCTGGTTTCCAAAAACCAATTCCGTATTTATTAGAAACAGATTCGAGAAAGTTGAAAACTTCGTTGTTTTTATTGATCGCTTCCTGTAAATCTTTATCAGCTCCAACTCTTGCCTGGATCAGGTGATCGCAGTGTACTGTTGAAGGAACTGCCGTTTTATCTCTTCCTGATTGCATGAACTGCAAAAGAGCCATTTGGGCTGTAGCATCTTGCATAGCTACACGATCAGGTCTAAAGTCAACGTAATCTTTTCCGCGCTTGTACTCTTTTGTTGGGTCACCTTCATCGAGGTGAGAATAGAGGATTTTCTCTGCCAGCGTTAGTGGGCGGCCCACTATTTCGCGGGCTTTCTCAATCCTACCAGGCATATTTTTATATGCTTCTTTAATAAGATCTAAATCAAAAGCCATAGATAATGTTATTGTTTAGTTGTTCAATTTTAGACAATTGCGAAAATAGTAATTTGTTGGGAGCTTTAAAAGCCGCAGCAGCACTTTGATCACAACATTTTTCAAAGTCCGCAAATCGATCATTAGCTCCTTTCATCCTAATTATTTTTCGCCCTTATAAAATTAAGCATTTTGCTGTTATAATAACTTACTTTTGAAAAGATGTCAGGTTTCATTAAACAGAATACAATTATTAGCCTAAAGGCGATAAAGGGACAAAAGCTACGCTCCTCGCTCACTGTATTGATCATCGCTTTTGGCATTATGGCACTTGTTGGTATATTGACTGCAACTGATGCGCTAAAAGCATCTATTAGCGATCAGTTTTCTTCAATGGGCGCTAATTCATTCACGATTGAGCAGCTTCCAAATACCAGGATCAGAAGAGGTGGTGAACGAATTGAAGGTTCCAGACCAATTTCAATCAAGGAAGCGAATCAGTTTGTTTCTCGTTTTGATCATCCTTCTGTATTGTCTGTCAGTTTCAGAGCCAATTCGAGTGCTATAGCGAAAAGAAAAAAGTACGAGACCAATCCGAATATTCAGGTAATCGGATCTGACGAAAATTACATTGCTGTAAAAGGGTATGATCTCGAAACAGGCAGGAATTTCACGCATACTGAGGTGCAGCAGGGCCGGCATGTGTGCCTGATCGGTTCTGAGATTAAAAAGAAATTATTCCCGAACTCACAGGCTACAGGTAACGAGATAAAAATTGAAAACGTAAAGTATGAAGTTGTTGGGGTTCTGAAAGAAAAAGGAAGCTCAATGGGTTTTAGTGGAGACCGGAATATTTTTATCCCGCTCAAAACTGCGAGAATGTATTTTGCCAGTGGTTACACTTCATTTGATATTCATGTGATGTCTTCGTCTCCTGTAGAAATGGAAGTTGCTGTTCAGGAAGCAATGGGCATTATGCGGATTATTAGAAAAGATGGTCTCAGGAATCCTGAAAGTTTTAGAATCAGAAGAAGCGATAGCCTATCTCAGCGACTAATTGAGAATATTCAGGTTGTAACGATTGTCGCTTCAATTATTGGTATTATTACGCTTTTTGGAGCTGCTATTGGGCTGATGAACATCATGCTAGTTAGTGTGACAGAAAGGACTAGAGAGATTGGTACCAGAAAAGCACTTGGTGCAAAATCCTCTATTATTATGCAGCAATTCCTTATTGAGGCGCTGGTTATTTGTTTGGTTGGTGGCTTTGTTGGAATTCTTTTTGGAGTTGGAGCTGGCAATGCGGTAACTGTTTTGACAGAAGCTCCTTTTGTTATTCCCTGGACATGGATTTCATTGGGGATTTCACTATGTCTTTTTACAGGAGTTGTAGCTGGTTTTTACCCTGCTAAAAAAGCTTCATCACTCGATCCAATTGATGCCTTGAGGCACGAATGAAAAGGGGGTGTATCAAAAGGCATCATAAAATAAAAATGGCTGATGATTGGAGGATTTTAATCCAACTACATCAGCCATCTACACTTTAAAGGTTTGCCTTTTAAAACCGAAAAACCTTAATTTTTCGGTTTTGATACACCCCCTAAATATTGATAGTAGTCATTGATTATTCACCAACAACTTCAAATTTCACAGTTTCAACTACATCTTTGTGGAACTTGATTGTAGCTTCATATTCACCAACACTCTTGATAGGCTCCTGATTGATTGAAATATTTTTACGATCAATATCAACACCTAACTTCTTGATGGCTTCAGCAACCTGGATAGTATTCACAGAACCAAATATTTTGCCCTGATCTCCTACTTTAGCTCCAATTTTCAATGACATATCATTGAGCTTAGCTGCGTTATTTTTAGCTTCATCAACAAGTTTTTCTTCCTTGTGAGCTCTTTGACGTTGATTTTCTTCGAGCATCTTTTTTGCTGAAGCTGTCGCCAAAATTGCTTTTCCCTGAGGAATAAGGTAGTTTCTTCCGTACCCTGGTTTTACGGTTACTAATTCACCTGCGTCACCAAGATTTTCAACGTTTTCTTTAAGTATAATGTCCATTTGATTACCCTCCTTTATTTTAACATATCACCAACATACGGTAAAATAGCCAGGTGGCGCGCTCTTTTCACAGATGTAGCCACTTTCTTCTGGAACTTTGTTGAAGTTCCCGTAACTCTGCGAGGAAGAATTTTACCTTGTTCATTAACAAATTTCAAAAGGAACTTGTAATCCTTGTAATCAACGTATTTAATACCAGCCTTCTTGAAACGGCAGTATTTCTCTTTTTTTACTTCAATGTTGATTGGTTGAAGATATCTGATTTCTGATTCAGCCATAATTAAAATGCTTTAAAGGATTCTTAATTTGATGCTTCAGCGGCTTTATTACGCTGCTTTTCAGCAAACTCAATGTGATTCTTGTTCATCTTAACAGTCAAGAAGCGCAACATGCGTTCGTCACGTTTAAGTTCAAGCTCAAACTTTGAAATAAAGTCACCGTCTGCTTCGAATTCAAAAAGCTGGTAAAAACCGGTTGACTTATTCTGGATAGGATAAGCGAGCTTTTTAAGCCCCCAGCTTGACTGATGCTTCACTGTAGCACCGTTTTTCTTTAAGAAATCCTTTACATTGGTAACTGCTTCCTTTACCTGATCATCAGATAAAACGGGAGTTAAAATGAAAACAGTTTCGTACCTTGTACTCATAACTATTGTTTTAATTAAATAAAAATTGGCCTGCAAAAATACAGAAACCCTGACATTTACAAAACCGTATTCCATTGATTTTTTGGTCAGAACCAAAATTAGCACAATTTACGTCAAACTTCGAGACCAAATTAATTCTCACATCGCATCAAAGGGCTATATTTGTACCACTCATGGATAACTTCATCGTATCAGCACGAAAATATCGCCCAACCGACTGGGATTCGGTTGTTGGACAGGGGTCTATTACAGACACGCTCCAAAATGCCATTGACAAAAATCATTTGGCACAGGCCTTCCTTTTTTGCGGTCCAAGAGGAGTTGGAAAAACAACTACTGCTCGTATTTTGGCAAAAGCAGTAAATCAGGAAGCTCTATCTAAAGATGGGGGTGTTGATGAAAACGAAGATTTCGCCTTCAATATTTTTGAGCTCGATGCAGCATCAAATAATACTGTTGATGATATAAGAAACCTGATCGATCAGGTTCGAATACCACCTCAAGTAGGTAGTTACAAAGTATATATCATTGATGAGGTTCACATGTTGTCAACTGCAGCATTCAATGCATTTCTCAAAACGCTTGAAGAACCTCCGGCACATGCTATATTTATTTTAGCTACTACTGAAAAGCATAAAATAATACCTACAATATTATCAAGGTGTCAGGTTTTTGATTTTCACCGTATCCAAATCAAAGACATGGTTGAGCACCTCAAGAATGTTGCATCAAAAGAAAACGTGACTGCTGACGAAGACGCACTTCACCTCATAGCTGAAAAGGCTGATGGCGGAATGCGCGATGCATTATCCATTTTTGACCAAATGGTGAGCTACTCCGGCAATGAGATTTCATATCAGGAAGTCATTCAGAACCTGAATATTCTCGATTACGATTACTACTTCAAAACAACAGACCTTGTTCTTGATGGTAATGTACAGGGATTATTAAACTTGTTTAATGAAGTTCTGGATAATGGATTTGACGGACACATTTTCATCAATGGCTTATCTGCTCATTTCCGTAATTTACTTGTTTCAAGTAGTGATGAAACAGTCAAACTTCTAGAAGCAGGAGATAATATCAGGCAGCACTATCTCGATCAGGCAAAGTCCTGCGATCAGGATTTTTTAATGGCTGCTATTAAGCTGTGCACCGAGTGTGATTTCAGATATAAATCCAGTAAAAATCAGCGTTTACTGGTTGAGTTAACACTCATGCAGCTTGCTTCTATTCAAAAGCATCCCGAAAAAAAAAATTACTAGACCCTGAGTTATCCCTTCTCGACTTCCCTATTTTAGCTTCCAGTGAACGCGTTGCAGGAAAAACAACAACTACTGCAAATCAATCTCAGGGAGAAAAAATTAGGCGAGAGGTTCAAAACACTGCTCAAAAAGGATCTGACCAAAATAGTCCTAAAAGGGTTGTTAGACCAATGCAGGGTAAGTACAAGAGCAGGAATACAGTCCGTATAAAAAAGCAGGAAACCGACCCCTCTGAGAAAACAGAGAACAAAGATGATGATCATGTAGTAACTGGTGAAACAAGAAATTTCACGAAAGAAGAATTCGATACAGCGTGGGAAGAAACAACTGTTGAGTTTTTGAATGATGGAAAGAAGTCACTGGCAAGCATGCTGAAAAGAAGAGATCCTGAAGTTGATATTGAAAATACTACAGTACATATCAAACTTGATCATAAAGCTGCAAAGCTGGAGTTTGACAGTTACCGTTCAGATTTACTTGGGAAGCTTAAGAGCAAACTGCGTAATGATAACATCCAGCTTTCGTTCGATATATTGAAAGAAAAAGATGATGTTGATGAAGGCAAGCTTTTCACTAACTCAGACAAGTTTAACAAACTGGCTGACAAAAATCCTGCTTTAAAATCTCTGAGAAAGAAACTGGGGTTGGATTACGATTATTAATCTACTTTCTTTTAATAACGCTGACCATTTTAGTCACCGATTCGTTGTCAATTGTTAAATGCACAACATAGTTCCCTGAAGCTAATTGATTCGTATTAATCGAAACCAACTCTCTTGGCCCATTCAATTTCATAGTTCGATCGATCATTAGCTGCCCTATTGAACTGTAGACTCTCAAAGATAAATCCTTGTTTGAAAGGTCAGATAGTAACAACTTGATTTCGTTGCCCTGGAGAACAGGATTGGGATAAAGTTTTATTGTTTTTTCATTGAATAACTCTTCAATTCCAGTAGAAGTAAAATTAATATGTTGAGTATTATTTGACTGACCACAAACATTAAAAGTAGTCAAAACAACCTGGTATTCACCGAACTCAGAAAATGAGTGACTTGGTGAGTTTTGAGTTGATGTTTGACCATCATCAAAATCCCAAACGAGGCTATCGTAATTGGTTGTTAAGTTTTGAAAGTCAATATTAGATCCACCAACTATATAGTTGAAATTTGTTTCAGGTACTGTATTCGACTCAACTGATAATGTATCCTGATTAATACATCCATGCTCACCTTCAACGGTATAAATATAATCTCCGGGATTGGTAATAAACCTTTCGTGATTTGAGAAACCGTCTTCCCAGAATGATATGTAGCCTGAATCGGGTGAGACGCTAAACCCATCTCCTTCACAAAGGATAGTGTCATTATCTATATTATTCAACACTACTTCATCAAATACTGAAACTTCTTTGGAGTTCATGCAACCATTTGTATCAAGAGCAGTAACTTCATAGCTGCCCTCTTCTTCAACAAGGATACTCATTCCATTTTCGCCTGAATTCCAGGAATAAAAAGTAGATGCAATACCATCAACTGAAACTAACTCAGGACTTCCGTTACACATCCAGGCAGTGTCTGGAAGATCAATTGAAGGTAGAGGTTTTAATTCTACATGAACACTATCAAATGAAGCGCACCCATCATTATTTTCAACAGTCACATAATAAACACCGGGGTTTGTAACCTGAATATCTGCACTTATTGCTCCGTTACCCCACATGTAAGTCATCGGTTCTGAACTGCCGTTATCAGCATTAATAATTAAAGAATCACCTTCACAACCTGTTACCTTTTCGGGAACAGCTGGTTGAGGTAATGGAATTTCATCAATATTAATCTCATCAGAGTAGTCACAACCATTTGTATCTTGAACATTTAGGGTGTAATTTCCAGAATCTGAAATAACCTCTTTTGATTTAAACGACTCCAATTCAACCCATTCGTATGATATAAAACTTGAATCTGGAACTATTTCTAAATGGTCGCCTTCACAAATAAATGTGTCAGCGGGCAAGATTGGGGATGGCGCTAAATAATTATCAATTTGATATGATTGAGAATTTTCGCAGCCATTTAATCCTGTAACTGAGACATTGTAGCTCCCTTCACTTACAAAAGAAGGTGTAGATGAAAAACTCCCGTTACTCCATTGATAAGTATCTATATCCTGAGAAGTAACATCAATTTGTAAGGAGTCCTCTGCACACTTAAGAAAAGTTTGTGAAGCCGGTAACATCGGATTTTGTAAAATATTTAATTCGAGCATCATAGTATCGTTAAGCGAATCAGAGTCCACTCTGCCCTGTTGGAGTTCACTATTTATCAAAAATTCATATGTACCAAATCCTGAGATGTCAAAATCAGAAAGATAAAAATAATCTGTATTACCCGGTGCTAGATTCCCCGACCAAGACACGGTATCTAAAGAATTATTTTCATTTATGTCTTCGTATGAAAAAAGAACTTGTGAAATGTTATTCTGACCTAAATTGTGAAAAGGAATTTTCACACTATCCAATTCATTAATAGAGTTTAAGCAGATAGAAACTTTAAAGATTGAGTCTAGAGCAACATCATAACTCCCGTTCTGTTGAGAAGCTGAATACTCTTGTGCTGATGAATGCATTGGCGCAATCAAGCATAATATACAAATTATTGAAATCAATATTTTAGATAACTGGCGCAACAAAATTTCGTTTTAGATACCTAAATTATGTAATCTTTCGAAAACAATTGCAATAAATTCTAAAACTTTATCAATAATAACTCTAAAGGATTCGTTCTATCAACTATTATCCGCTTTGTTGAGGAGTATTCACAAAATACACTTTATCAGTTGCCCTGGTAACAGCAGTGTATAGCCACCTCAAATAATCCTGATCTAACCATTCGTCTTTGAAGAAAGATTGATCGATAAAAACAACAGGCCATTGCCCTCCCTGTGATTTGTGGCATGTGAAACTGTAAGCAAACTTTATTTGCAAAGCATTATAATAGGGATCTGATTTTACAGCTAACAAAGCTTTTTTCTTGTGCCCGTATTCTTCATAAAAAAAGCTCATCCTTTCGTTAAATAACTTTTTTTGATCCTCCTTATTCAAATTAGAACTGGGCTCACTGAGCGTATTCAGTAATAAAACCGCATCTATTTGTTTTTCTTCCTCACTATTAATAAACGTAATAGAGGCCTGAGCAAATTTGAAATCTTCAATATTCTCATAATTAGTAACCCTGTCAACTTGCACAATATCGCCATTGGCAATGAAATCTTCACGGTCAGAGCCCAACCAATAATAGTTATTGCGAACTATCATGATAAGGTCTCCTGCATCGATCTCGTTTTCCCGGTAAAGTACAGCTTTCCTCAGCTGTTCATTGTACATATTAGCCAGCTTATTACTACGCGTGATAACAATGAATCCATCTTCTCCATATTCACTCATCACACTTTCAACAATTTCACTCATCTCATTTGAGTTGATACTAAAAACATCTTCATTATTGATAATAAACTCAGGTAACGTTTTATTGCCAGACTCTATATTTTTTCTGATGAGAGTGGCATTTTCTAAAATACCGGAAAGGTGCTCTTGTCTTACTACCTCTTTCAATTCAGCTCCATCAATTGTAAGCTTATATCTTCCTAACATATCTTTGGGTACCAATGCCGGACTCAAGTCTGTTCCAACTGGTGGGAGTTGTGCAATATCTCCTACAAGGATCAATTGATTTGAGAGGTTTTCAAAAACAAAGTCGATTAAATCATCGAGTAAATTGCTTTCTCCAGCAGAAAGCTCACCCGAAATCATTGAAGCTTCATCAACAATGAAAATAGTATTTTTCAACTTGTTTTCCTTCCTGGAAAAGTGATACCCTTGCTCTCCTAAATCAAGTAACCGATAAATAAACTTATGAATTGTAAATGCGGGTTTTCCACTGTAGTTAGACATTACCTTTGCGGCTCTTCCGGTTGGCGCCAACAAAACAGTGTTCTGACCAATAGCTTTACTCCATTTAACAAGTGCTGAAATACAGGTTGTTTTTCCGGTTCCGGCATACCCCCTGAGAATAAATAGCTGTTTCCTGTCCTTTAGCGTAAACTCCTCCAGCCTGGACAAACAGTTTTCCTGGTCTTTTGTGGGAATATGATCTATGTAATTAAAAAGTGTTTTCATCAAAGATGTTCAGCATCCAATTTCACATTTCAATATTAAGGAATTGAATGAGTATTTGTCATTTAAAAAAAATTGTAAGTTTGTTGGCATTCAAAATTCACACAAACCGTACAGAATAAGCAAAAGATGAAAGAAACAATATCTCGTTTCGCACCGGCAATAATCTTATTCCTTGCAGGATTAGCAGTTATCATTTTTGGAGGTGTAACCGGTCAGGACATGCGCTTCATGTTAGGTGGAGGCAGCATCATTTTGATTGCGATTTTTGTTACACTCAATGCAATGGGTATTATCAATGCTAAAATTAGTGCAGTGATTTCTATATTACTTGCCATACTAAGCATTATTTTACTTTACTTCAACTTTATTAGCATTAAAGAGCCTATTGATTTTCGTAAAGAAAAATCAAAGCGATACTCTGCCGTGATACAACGTCTTAAAGATATAAGACAGGCTGAAGTAGAATACAAAAAACAATACGGTGGTTACACTGGTGAGTGGGACACACTTTTTAACTTCCTCATGAAAGACAGTATAGCAGTAGTGAAAAAATTTGGTACTGTTCCTGACTCACTTTCAGAGCTCGAAGCTATCAAAAGAGGAATTATCTCTCGTGACACTTCTCTCGTTCAGGCTAAAGAATATGTTTACGATGAAGATTACATGAATCTAAGAGACGACAAACATGATCTCGTAATTGATTCTTTAATGTACGTACCTTATACAGATGGTTCTAAATTTGAATTGAAAGCTGATACTCTTACAAGGGAAAGTGGTATGAAAGTAAGCGTTTTCCAGGTTACCGATACTGATCCTTTTGATCCTGAAGATGTTCTACAGGTTGGATCGCTTTCTCAACCAACAACATCTGGTAACTGGAGTGAAGAAAGATAATACAGTTGAATAGATCAACGACTTTAAATAGTATTGAACATTTTGGAAGCAGCCCTTCAAAAGAGGCTGCTTCTTTGTGTTCAGGTGTGGCTGTTTTAGATGCTCAACACTTTACTGTTGCTTCGTTTAACTCATCAACAAATGAGTTTCAAGAGTACTTTGTTTTTCATGTACCTGAAAATACAACATCTCTTAAGCAGTTGATAAATGAACTACAGTTAAAAAAGCTTCATGTTGCCGTTCAAAACAACCAGTTTACTGTTGTTCCAACAGGTGTAATTACTCCAGAGAACAACAGCGAATATCTCAACTTCATTCTGGGAGATAAACCCAACCAAAAAGAAAAATCGATGGTGATCAATAACCTTACAGCAAACTTGCTTTATCGCGTTGATCAATCTACATTTCAAGATCTCACCAAAAATGGAATAACAGTATTACACCCTGCCGGAAGTGCCCTGGCTTATCACTCAGTGTTCAACGATACCAAATCAGATCACGCTGTTTTCCTTCACATTTTTGATGAAGCGTTTCACATCTATTTTTTTAAAAATGGATTGTACCACTCCAACTCTTTTAAAATAACATCTGATGCTGATATAGCCTACTACACGCTCTATTCTATGGAGCAATTAGAGATCTCAGTTGAAAACACTCCAGTTCATTATACTGTACAAACCAGTAAGCAGCTGAATCAGCTCGATTCCTTGAAAAACTACCTCCCAAAACTCTCTCCAATTGAGCTTGACGCTTCTTTTGAATTGAGTAAAGACCTCCAGGAATCACTCCCTAAAGGAGTGGGAGCAACATTATTAAGTACTCTATTGTGCGAATAATCAGCGGTAAATACAGAGGCAGAAAAATTACTACTCCTAAAAATCTGCCGGTTAGGCCAACGACTAACTTCGCAAAAGAATCGCTCTTTAATATTCTCACAACTCAGTACAGTGTTGAAGATAAAGTCATCCTTGATTGTTTTGCAGGATCGGGAAATATGAGTTTTGAATTTTTGTCCAGAGGTGCAAAAGATGTTTACGGTGTTGACATGAGCGCTAAATGCATTAAGCATCTCATTCAAACATCGAAGGAATGGGAAACTGAAAATTTCAAGGCCATCAAGCGCGATGCAGTTAAATTCGTGAAAAATGCGAAAATCAAGTTCGATATAATATTTGCTGATCCACCTTACAACTGGCCGCATTACCACGAATTCATCAATACTGTTTTTGAAAAAGACCTCTTAACTCAAAAAGGATTACTCATTATAGAGCACGATAAAACGCATCAATTCAAAACGGTTCCTAACTTTGTTGAAGAACGGACATACGGACATGTCCATTTTTCAATATTTGAATTATGAGTGAAATTAAGATTGCGGTTTTTCCGGGTTCTTTTGATCCTATAACTATTGGCCATGAAGATATTATCAATCGTGGCACCGAGCTTTTTGATAAAGTAATTGTAGCTATAGGAGTCAACAGTAGCAAAAAGTACATGCACAGTCTTGACGAAAGATTAGAAATGCTTCGTAAAACATTCAAAGACAACAACAAAGTTGAAGTCGACACCTATAAAGGACTTACAGTTGAATACTGCAAAGACAAAAAGGCAAACTTTTTGCTTCGTGGCTTAAGAACAACCGGAGATTTTGAATTTGAACAAAGCATTGCAACCATGAATGCGAAGCTCGTTCCTGATGTGGAAACCATCTTTTTGATGAGCAATCCACAGCACTCGGCCGTTTCCTCAACAATAGTTAGGGATATAATTCGTAATAACGGGAACGCCAGTCAATTTCTTCCGCAAAACATTCGTTAATGAAGCGTGTAATTTTCTCAATTTTCATAGTCCTTTTACCTCTGTTAAGCGCTGCTCAACTGAGCGGAACCATCAAAGGTTTTTACGGACAAAAAATCTATCTGCTCAAAACAGTTGAAGCACTTTCAGGAACTTACGACAAGCTCGATTCAGCTCAAATTGGTAAAGATGGAAGCTTTTCTTTTCGGTCAGAGCCGGAAGCCGGCTTCTATTACCTCAAGATTGAAGATCGGTACACTCCGTATTTTCACGACAAAAAATGCGATAAACCGCTTACACTCAAAACTCCTGAAGACCTCAACAATAAACTAATTCCCGTTGAAGTTGATTACCCCTGTTCATCGACAAACTTTGAATACTTATATGAGGCAGCTATGTTTCAGGATAGCGCAATTGCCGATTTTATCCAGCGCAATCCGGCACCAAAAAAAGACACGTTATTCCCCAAAAACCTTCGCGAATTCAACGACTCACTCACCTCGGTTCTGACCGAAGCACATAACAGCTACCCTCAACTAAAAGAAGAGCTAATATTCAAAGTCACCTCGCTCAAGCTTCTTTCAGGTGCGTCACGAGATAGCGTAAAGAAAAGTATTTTTCAATCAGACCCGATAAAACCGGAGTCAGCAGATTATCTATCGTTATTCTTGCAAGTTTACAATCGTGATACCGATCATTTTTTGCTCGTCAATAAATCTCGTTATACCGATTCATTGATTGTTTACAGCGGATTTAAAGCTGTTGTCAACTTATTCCTAACTGATTCCCTTTTTGAAAGACGCGAGTTAGCCGAACTTGCCCTTATTACGAAACTTCATTTTAACGAGCTCCCAAACGTAAAACCATCGCGTAAAAAAACACTGCTCAAACAAGCTATTGAAGATGCTGAAACTCCAGTTATAAAAAGAATTGCTTCGAGTATCTTAGATGACATGACGCATCTAAAAAAATGGAGTAAAGCACCGGCTATCAGTTTGTACGACACCTCCGGAAACGCAGTAACATTAGATCAATTCAAAGGTTCTTACGTTTATATCCAGTTCTGGACAACATGGAATGATGCAGCAGTTGAAGACTTGATTTTCATGAATCAAATTCACTCGAAATACAAAAACAAAATTGCATTCCTCAGTATTTCAGGAGATCGCAATCAGGAAGACTTTTACAGCTTTGTTCAGAACCACAATTACCCCTGGCAGATTATCCATTACAATAAAAAGTTCAGCTTGCTCGAACGATATTCAGTAAGATCCTTCCCGATGTATTTCCTGGTTGATCCCGATGGTAAATTAGCTCTTTCACCGGCTTACGAGCCTAATAGAATGATCGGTTACTTCGATGCTATTATCAATTCAGGCGAAGATGGTGTAAAAGACTTTGAGATTATTCGCGATTATAAGGAAGATTAGGGTTGTTGAATATTTCCACAACATCGTTTATTGCTCTGTAAGTATTTTCACTCACAACATTTAAATCGGCCTGCTTGAGCCACTTCACATCCGTGATATCCTCTTCTAACTGAGGAATTAAACGGCCTTCATAATTTGTTTTCATCGTGAACCAATAGGTCTTTTTCAGAACCCTTCGCCCATCTTCCCAATATGTGTGATAAGTGTCGCACAGCTTATCTTCAATTCTCAGCCTACCTACGCCACATTCTTCCTGAACTTCACGAAGGGCCGCTTCTCTGGGATGCTCGTCACTATCGAGTTTGCCTTTTGGCAAGTCCCACTTATGCTTCCTAAAAATGAAAAGCAGTTCGTCATCCTTGTTTTGCACTACACCTCCTGCAGCCTTAACAAAGCGACATATTCTTCTGAAATAATAAAACAACTCATCAAGATCATAGTGAAAAACCATCAAACCAATAGCTGCTTTTTCGTGCTCAAAAGCTTCGATTTGTAGTTCAAGTTTTTTCTTGGAAACAAACCGATGCTTCTCAAATGAGGTCTCAATAAATTGATCTGGCCTATCAGTTAAGATAACGGGCCGGTTTTTTACGAAAACTTTATACATTTGTGTGTATGAATATTCTTGATGATTCGGCCCTCAAAGTAGCGGAATTTTTATTGCAAATCAAAGCAGTTGTTTTGAACCCGAACGACCCTTTTCAGTGGTCGAGTGGTTGGCAATCGCCTATTTATTGCGATAACCGCAAAACGCTTTCTTATCCCAAAATCAGAAACTTCATCAGGCAGGAGTTCGTCAAAACCATTGATGCTCACTTTGGCCGACCTGATGTGATTGCCGGTGTTGCAACCGGTGGTATTCCTCAGGGAGTTCTGGTAGCTCAGGAAATGGGGCTACCGTTTGTTTACGTTAGACCTGAGGCAAAAAAACACGGGATGACGAATCAAATAGAGGGTGTTCTTGGTAAAGACCAAAGTGTAATTGTCATTGAAGATCTCATCTCTACGGGAGGAAGCAGCATGAAAGCTATCAAAGCTTTGAAAGATAACGGAAGTGCTGTAAAAGGTATGGTTTCAATTTTCTCTTATGGTTTTGACCTGGCGAGAAAAAACTTGCGAGAAGCTCAATGTCCTTATTACACGCTTTCAAATTACAATGCCCTCATCGAAAAAGCTCTCGAATCAAATTACATAAAACAAGAAGATGTAGAAGTCTTAAGGAACTGGAGAGATAACCCTTCTGAATGGACACCTAAAAAATAACAATGGCTAAGATAGAAAGCAAAGAAGTTACGATAAATGAGAAATCATCAACTATATCACAGTTTTTGGGCAACCTGAACAACCTTCAAAAATTAATGCCTGAAGATAAAATTTCAGACTGGGAATCAGATGAGGACTCATGTCGGTTTCAAATAAAAGGACTCGCAAAAATTGGAATGCGCAAGTCTTCAGAAGACTCTTCCAAAGTGGTTATGGAATCTGAAGGGAAAAACCCTTTTGATTTTACCCTTACGATCAATCTCGATGAAAAGGGTGATGACACTACTGCTAAAATCCTTTTTGACGGCAAGATGAATCCGTTTATGAAAGCGATGGTTGAAAAGCCTTTGACAAACTTCTTCAACATGCTGGCCGATAAATTAGCAGCTAATCACGGATAAGCGTAATTTCTTTAATTTCGAATTTCATCGGCTTGCCGGTTTTGTCTTCAACCATGAGTCGGCCCTGCTTACTCACGCCAGTTACTTTTAGCTCTGCCTGCTCTCCGTTGACTTCATATTTTTTCCACTGGTTCAGACCAAAAAGGCTTCTTTCAAATTCTTTATCCAACGATTGAGGGTTTTCTTTTAACCTGATGTAGAGGTGTTCGAGAATTTGACAAAACTCTTCTAATAAAAATCTCAACTCAAAAAACTTTCCGGTTTGTTGCTTGAGTGATGTTGCGTTATTTGCTGTATCACCAAATTCAACCTGATTGACATTTAACCCCACACCAGTTACGCTACTTCCTATTCTGTTTCCCTTCCACGAATTTTCGATTAAGATCCCGGCTGTCTTGAGGTTCTGAACGAAAATATCGTTAGGCCATTTTATTTGAACGTCTTCGTAAAGTTTATCTCGCAACAAACGCTTTAAAGCAACAGTAACCAGTTTATTCAAAAGAAAATGATCATCTGGTGCTAAAAACCGCGGATACAATACTACGCTAAAAGTGAGGTTTTGGTGTGCCTGAGTGACCCAGCTATTTCCGCGCTGTCCACGCCCCTTATACTGTTCATCAGTCCAAATTACAGTTCCTTCTGGAACATTTTGTTTTGACAGGAGTTGTAGTGCGTAACGATTGGTAGAATCGACACGTTGAAGATGGATAATATTTTGACCTGTAAATAATGTATTCATATCTATTCAAGAGATATCATAATATGAAAGACTGTCATCAATCGAAATTCCTATTTTTGCAGGCTGAACACAATAAGAATGACGAAAGAAAACGAAACTACTTCAACTCAATTAGCTGAAACAGCCGTTTTAGGGCTTAAAGAACGCAAAGGAAAAGAAATTAAATTACTTGATTTGCGTGACATCAGTAACTCGGTAAGTGATTATTTCGTTATTTGCCACGGTTCTTCGAACACTAATGTTGCTTCACTAGCTGATTCTGTACAGGATGAAGTTCGTGAACACCTCGCTGAAAAACCCTGGCATGTAGAAGGAACTCAAAATGCTGAATGGATTATTATTGATTATTTCAATGTTGTGGTTCACATTTTTCAGGAAAGCGTTCGTGAGTTCTATAATTTGGAAGATCTTTGGGCTGATGCCAAAGTTTCAACTATTGAAGATTAACAGAAACAATATTGAATGAGCAAACAACAAAATTCTAAGCGCTCGAATAGAGTTAAGGGTAATATTCCCAAGCCGCCAAACAAGAACAACAAGAAAAATAACTTTAATTTTTATTGGATCTACGCTATCATAGCTGTAGTACTCATTTCGCTAAACTTGTTCAACTGGGGCCCTACTCTTACACCAACTACATTTCCAAAATTCAAGGAAATGGTACAGGATGGTGACGTAAATAAGGTTATTATTTACAATTATGAAAAGGCAAAGGTGTTTATCAAGGCTGAGTCTCTTGAAAAATATGAAGATAAACTTCAACAACCTTTAATTGGAGAAAACTCTCAAAAGGGCCCTCACTTTGAGTTCACTCCTCCAAAGGGTGATTTCTTCACTCAACAACTAGATGAGTGGCAAACGAAATACGATTTATCATACGACTTTATTCAACAGGACAACTGGGGAAGAGATATTCTCGGCTGGTTGATACCAATAGGTTTGATGTTTGGTCTCTGGATACTGATCATGCGCAGAATGAGCGGTGGCGGTGGTCCTGGCGGTCAAATTTTCAACATTGGGAAATCAAAAGCCACTCTTTTCGATAAGGAACAGGGAGTTAAAATCAACTTCAAAGATGTTGCCGGTCTTGAAGAAGCAAAAGAGGAAGTGATGGAAATTGTTGATTTCCTCAAAAATCCAAAACGCTATACTACTTTAGGTGCTAAAATTCCAAAGGGTGCATTACTCGTTGGACCTCCAGGTACAGGAAAAACATTGCTCGCAAAAGCAGTTGCCGGTGAAGCACAGGTTCCATTTTTCTCACTTTCCGGTTCAGATTTTGTTGAAATGTTTGTAGGTGTTGGAGCATCTCGTGTTCGTGACCTCTTTAAACAGGCTAAAGAAAAAGCACCCTGTATTATCTTTATCGATGAAATTGATGCAATAGGAAGAGCCCGTGGTAAAAACGCAATGCAGGGATCTAATGATGAACGCGAAAATACATTGAACCAGCTACTCACTGAAATGGATGGTTTTGGTACTAATAGTGGTGTCATCATTTTAGCAGCAACAAACCGCGCTGATGTTCTGGATAGAGCACTGTTACGCCCGGGACGTTTTGACCGTCAAATTAATGTTGACCTCCCTGAAAAAGAAGAACGTAAAGCGATATTCAAAGTCCACTTGAAGCCCTTAAAGCTGAAGGATAGCGTTGATATTGAATTTCTTGCAAGTCAAACACCAGGGTTTAGTGGAGCTGAAATTGCCAACCTCTGTAACGAAGCTGCCCTCATAGCTGCTCGTAAGAAGAAAAAAGAAATCGATAAGCAAGATTTCCTCGATGCGGTTGATAGAATCATTGCCGGACTCGAAAAGAAAAGCAAGATCATTACTCCAGAGGAAAAGAAAACAATCGCTTTTCACGAAGCCGGTCACGCAACTGTAAGTTGGTTGCTTGAACACGCTTCACCACTCGTTAAAGTGACAATTGTACCGCGTGGTAGAAGTCTTGGAGCCGCCTGGTATTTACCTGAAGAACGTCAAATTACAACTAAGAAACAACTCTTTGATGAAATGTGTGCTGCGCTTGGTGGTCGTGCTGCTGAGGAAATCACATTCAACGAAATCTCAACAGGTGCATTGAGTGATTTAGAGAAAATCACCAAACAAGCTTACGCTATGGTAAAAATGTACGGCCTCAACGAAAAAATCGGGAACATTAGTTATTACGACTCATCAGGTCAAAACGATTACAATTTCACAAAGCCTTACAGTGACACCACAGCTGATGTTATCGATAAAGAAGTTAGCAAGCTCATCGAGTCGATGTACGTTCGCACCAAAAACCTTCTTATCGAAAATCAGGATAAGTTGAATGAGTTAGCTGAGCTACTTCTCGAAAAAGAGGTTATCTTTAGAGAAGATTTGGAACGCATTTTTGGTAAACGTAAATTTGAAACCAAAGCTGATAAAACAGCAGAGCAAATTAGGTTGACTGAAAAGCAGGCTAAAGAAAGCAAAAGTGATAACGGTCAGAGCCCTAAAGAGCTCCCGTCAAAAGACGAAAAGACTGAGGAAAAGCCGAAAAGCGATTCCGGATCTGACCAAAACACTGATGATAAAAAGAACTCTAAAGAGAGTGATAAAAAAGAAGAAAGCACTTCAGATAATACGTCTAAATAACCCGAATTATGGACCCAAAAGACTGGAATTTAGTTTACGAAACGAATGATAAGTTTGACGCTGAGTTGATTAAAGCCCATTTACAAGAAATGGATGTTGAAGCCTATGTTTTTGATCATCAAGCTTCAATGTTTAAGTCACTTAATCAAACAAATTACGCGGTAGGTGTTTATGTTCACCCTGAAAATGAGAGCAAAGCAAAAGCCTACATTGAAGAGCATAACAAAAAGTCTTGAGTGAATTAACAGTACGCGCATTATCTGGAGGCGTATTTGTCGCGGTGTTAATCACCGGGATTCTTTTGGGGTCAACAGTTTTTGTTCCGCTTTTAGCAATCTTTTCTTTGATAGCGGCAAGCGAATTTTCTAAGCTGATAAGGTTTGGGAATAAAGATCTTGCTCGCGTATTTATCCTGGGATCAGTAGCTTTTTGGTGCAGCGCTATTTCCTGGCAATACTCTGTTATTGATATCGATAGTGTTTTTGGTATTGCCATCTTTATATTGTTGATCATGCTGGTTCTGGTACTTTTCAGTAAAACTCCTACTCCATTTCTCGATTCTTCAGGTGTGATTTTGGGGTTTGTATACACGCAATTAGGCTTTTTGGGAATCTTCCTTTTTGGATTATCTCTCGACTCTACATTTAATCCAAACAAAGTCCTTTTTATTCTCATTTTAATTTGGACTAACGATACTATGGCTTATCTCACAGGAAGAGCCATGGGAAAAAACAAACTGAACGAGAGGCTTTCTCCCAAAAAGACCTGGGAAGGAACTTTGGGTGGTGCAATCGCCTCGTTAGCAGGTGCGTTTATCCTTTCTAAATTTATATTTCATTTTGACAGTAAAGCGTGGATTATGGTGGGGCTTGTGGTTTCAATTTTCGCCACTCTTGGCGACTTATTTGAATCAATGCTCAAGCGCAATGCAGGTGTCAAAGATGCCGGAAATATCATCCCCGGCCACGGAGGAATACTTGACAGGTTTGACGCTGCACTGTTTGCTATTCCTGCAGCATGGGCATTTATTTTAATTTTCGCTTAAGGAATGCTGCAATACGTTATATTTGAAGCCGCTTATGAAATTTCACAAAGAAGGTAGAGTATCCATATCAATAGCTGTAATTGTAGGTTTTATCCTCATTTACCTGGGTACTCAAACATTTGGCCAGGTAGTTTGGCTTAAACTATTGCTTGTTTTACTTGCGCTTTTTATTCTTATTTCAATTCTGCAGTTTTTTAGAAAACCAGATCGTTCGCTGGCTGTTCTTCATCCTGATTTGGTTTATGCACCGGCAGATGGTAAAATCGTTGCGATTGAAGAAGTTGAGGAAACTGAATATCTAAAGCAAAAATGCATTCAGGTATCTATTTTTATGAGCCCCCTCAACGTGCACATCAACTGGAATCCGGTTAGCGGAATCGTCAAATATTTCAAATATCATCCTGGTAGATTTTTAGTCGCCTGGCATCCAAAGTCATCAACCGACAACGAACGCACAACTGTAGGCGTCCAAACCAAAAACGGAACTGATATTCTCTACCGCCAAATTGCCGGAGCTTTGGCCAGGCGAATCGTGTGGTATGTTGAAGAAGGAGATGAAGTGACTCAGGGACAAGAGTTTGGCTTCATCAAGTTTGGCTCCCGAGTTGATATTTTCCTTCCAACATCAAGTAAAATTCAGGTTAAACTCAACGAAGAAGTTCGCGGAAACCGGTCTATTATCGCTGAGATTTGAGATAATCAATAAGCTGATCGTGGTGACCAACCTCAATCAATCCTTCCTCTGATTTATCGTTGAGTAGTTTAATTTCAGGATTGTAAAAACACTGTTTCATTCCTACTGATCTGGCCCCAATAATATCTGAATTCCAATCATCCCCAACCATGAGTGAGCTTTTAGCTTCAGCTTTCGCTTTGGTCAGAGCCTGAAAAAAGATTCTTTCATCAGGCTTTTTGTATCCGGCACTGTCTGATGTTATGACAACGTCAAAGTAATGATCTAAACCGCAATTCTCGAGTTTGAAATGCTGAACCTCATCAAATCCGTTAGTGATGATGTGAAGTTCGTAATGATCATTTAGTTCTTGAAGCATTTCAGCAGTTGAAGGCAAAAGCTTCTTTTGCTTCGGGCTCTCCATTATGTAGAAATCTCCCAAATCTCTCGCTATCGGCTCTGACCAACAACCTGCTTCTTTCAATGTATCACCAAAGCGTTTTGTTCGCAAAACACTTTTCTCTACCTGCCCTTTTCGATAAAGTGCCCACAGTTGATCATTGATAGCCTCGTATTTTTTGATAAACTGCATGGAATCGTCAAACCACTGCTGCAAACCAAAATGCTCATAAGCCATCAATAAAGCTTCGCGAGAGTTTGTTTCAAAATCCCAAAGCGTTCTATCTAAATCAAAAAATATGTGTTGTACGTTCTTCAAAATAACTGCTTTATTGAGTTGATAACCGGATTTGAGAAATAAGTAAGTACGAAGCTCCAAAACACTACCGATAGAATATAAGCCGGCACTGATTTTCGATCATGCCTAAAATACTTGGCTGAAATAAGAGCACTTACAGGAATGGAAATGATGGGAATCAAAAGCGCCATCCCTATGACACCAAATCGGTTTTTAAACCGGATTATAAGTCTGTTTTTCCAGGTGAATTTTCTTTTAGGCTTCCTTCTTTTATTGCGAAATTTTCTCTCGATCCAACTGAAAAACCACGATCCAAAATAAAAAAAGAAAAGTGAGCCTAACACACCGCCAATAATGGCAATAATAATTGCCTCACCGGGTGAATAGCCCGATGCTAAAATAGTTCCCGGTCCCATTAAAAACTTGGTAGCGCTCACGAACAGGAGCACCAGAATTTTCGAAAACTCTCCCCACATGTTCCGTTACTCTACTCTTTTTCTCCGTAAGCTAAATCACCTGCATCACCTAATCCAGGAACAATATATGCCTGAGCTGTTAATTCTTCATCGATGGCACCCATGTAAAGCTCAGCATTCTTTCCAATTTTTTCCTGAACATATTCTACACCTTCATTACTGGCAATAACTGAAACAATATACGTTTTGGCGGGCTTGCCAAACTGCTTTACCAGCGACTGATAGCTCAGGTACATTGAGCGACCTGTAGCGAGCATTGGATCAACGAGAATAAGTGTGCGGTTTTGAATATCTGGACAGGAAACGTATTCAACCTCTACTTCAAACTCATCTCCACTGTGATGCTTGCGATAAGCAGAAATAAAGGCGTTATCAGCTTTGTCAAAGACATTTAAAAAACCTTCGTGCAATGGTAGCCCGGCTCTGAGTACAGTCCCTAAAACAGGTTGATTCTTTAATTCAAAGCCGCTTGTCTTTCCAAGTGGTGTAATAACTTCTCGTTCACTGTAATCGAGCTTTTTCGATATCTCGTAAGCCATTAAACTACCAATGCGCTTGAGATTGGCTCTGAACCGCATCCTGTCTTTTTGAATTGTATCGTCCCTTATCTCATTAAGGTACGTATTAATGATTGAATTTTCTTTCTGAAACTCGCGAACCATTTCTCAATTGAATTTCAACAAAGTTAGCTTTTAAATTAATCCTGGTAAATGTATTCAAGCATATCCTCATACACTTTTCGCCAGCCCTCCCATTCACCGTAATCACTAAGTGAGTCATTGTGCCATAGAGTACAAAGCAGCCCGTTGACATTTTTCACCCTGTCGATTATGGGTTTGAAATACTGCATGGCATCCTCGGGATTCTTACCCATATAATACTTCAACGTTGCCTCCATCAAACTGTACGGGTAAACCCTCAGCCTCGTTTGCCTGTTCTGCTCGAGATCAAAAAACAGGAATGGCGTGCAGGTTGAAGCTCTAAATCCGAGTTCAGAGGCGTAGCCCATTGAATAATCATTGTACACTTCTACCTCTAATAATTCACGATAAGACCTGGGTATATCGATTTTCAAAAAATGTTGCCTGCTGTGGGTTACCGGCATGTGAATGATTTCTTTCAACCTGTTAGCTTCCATCTGGAGTAGCTCCGGTTCATCAGTTGAAGCGTAAGATGGGTGAATTCCAACTTTGCAATAATCGTTTACAGACTTAATGAGTGATCGAAACTTTCGGCTAGTGTGAGGCACGTTTTTATCATTGACGCCATAATTTGCCAGCAGGAAAAAGAACACACTTTTAAAGCCGTATTTCTCAGCTTGCTTCAAGACAAAGTCGAAGGTGTTAAATGGATCTGATCGTTGACCTATCAATGTTTTCAATCTATCGGTCAGATCCGAAAAGTTCAACTGAATAACCGACCTCAAAATAGCACCTGTTGATCTAAGCAAGCCCTTTTCCATGAAAGCGTAAGCATTGTCAACATCGATTGTGTTGAGATACCTGAATTTCCTGATTGGCGGAGCTCCTCCTTTCTTTCTCAGTACATTGGTCACTTCCTGCATCCACATATCGATGAGCGGTAGATTCAAAAAGCTCTCACGAAAAGCGATGCTATCCTCAGGTTTGAAACGGCCGTGCTTATCTTTTCCATGAGGCAAATACTCTTCATAACGAGTCACCAAATAGAAAGCGGCAGAAAATAAATCAAATGGAATATCCCGACCTCCGGTTCCGAAAAAAACAGGCAGCTCTTTCCACTTGAAAAAAGTCATTTCCTGCTTCTCGATAATTCGTTCCTTCAAGAGAGCAGCCGGCTGAATGTGAATCGACTTCTCCACTACAGCGCGGTGACTGTAGCAAATGGTAAAAACGCCATCTTTTAAGTCATTTTCATGATAGACGATGTCCACAGCATATTGCAGAATATCACCAAACAGGAAATTCGCAATGTACTTAAACCGGCTCGTTTGAACCTCTGAAAATATTTGGATATGTTTCTTTTCAGGCATTTATAGCAATCCGTCATCAGCAAAGCTAAGGTAATTTTCATCACCGATAATAAGATGATCGAGGACTTGCAAATCGAGCAATGACGCTCCTTCTTTCAATTTGTTGGTGAGGCGAATATCAGCCTGGCTCGCAGTTAGATTTCCGCTCGGGTGGTTATGAGCGAGTATAATACTGGAAGCCAGTTTCTCAAGCGCAATTTGAAAAATAATTTTGGCATCTGCCACTGTACCGCTAACTCCTCCTCTGCTAATTGTTTTGTGCGTCATGATCTTGTTCCCACGGTTGAGCAAAACCACCACAAATTCTTCGTGGGGAAGATCGGCCAATAAAGGATAGAGATACTGGTAAGCATCCTGGCTTGAAGCGACCTTTTTCTTTTTGATCAATTGGTCAGATCGCCTCCTGCGGGCTAGCTCCATAGCCGCTGAAATCGTAATTGCTTTGGCATCACCAACACCTTTGAATTTTTTGAGCTCTGATATGGAGAGTTTTCCTAACTCATTGAGGTTTTGATCGCAGGAATTGAGAATTTGCTTTGATAAATCAACAGCTGAAACTTTTGCTGTTCCCGATCCTAAAATGATCGCTAATAGTTCGGCATCGCTTAAAACGCTCTTGCCTTTGAGGAGTAGTTTTTCACGTGGGCGATCATCTTCAGCCCACGCTTTGATAGCTGAGTAAGATTCATAGTTAGGTTCATTCATACAATTAAATTAACGCGTTTAATTGTATAAAATTAAAAAAACCCTCGCAGAAAATCTGCAAGGGTTCACTAAAAAGTAAGTTTTGTCAGAGACAATTATTACATGTTGTTCACCTGACGGTAAAGGCTAGACTTCAAGTTAGCTGCTTTATTGTTGTGAATAATGTTACGTTTAGCAACACGATCAACAAGCGCAACAACTTTAGGCAATTGTTCTGTAGCCTCTTTCTTATCTGTTAATTGACGAAAAGCATTAACAGCATTACGCATAGTTCTCGCGTAATAACGGTTGTGAACACGTCTTTTCTCTGAACTTCTGATTCTCTTTAATGCTGACTTATGATTTGCCATAATACTATTAGTAATTAGCCCTGCGGGCATTCAAAATTATACCTGTAGTCCGTACGGGAATCGAACCCGTGTCTCCACCGTGAAAGGGTGGTGTCCTAACCCCTAGACGAACGGACCAAAAATAATTAAAATAACGTTACAAAAATTAGTAGTCCGTACGGGAATCGAACCCGTGTCTCCACCGTGAAAGGGTGGTGTCCTAACCCCTAGACGAACGGACCATTGTACAACCCTAATTTTTTAGGGATTGCAAAGGTAATAAAAATGTGAACTGGTCAAAGTGTTTCAAATAAATTACTTCAAATTTATTTTGCGCTCTGCATTCAGTTTAAAGCCGAGTCGCTTACCTGTTCTCAGTTTTAAATTATTGGAAAGCTGTTGCATGTGACTAACTGAAACAAGCTGTACTTTTTTGAAAGGAGGTGTGTACAACTCAAAATTCAAAGCGTAAAGAATTGAGCTTTCCACCACATTAACGATTTCTTCCTGGCCCAAAACATCTTCACCAAAATTTCGATAGAGGCGATTCAGTTCTTTGTTTCCCTCCACATAAAAATGGTTTTCTTTATTGATAAAAACTCTGGAAACAAGGTAACCCAGATCATTTTCACGGTTGAACTTGAATGAATCAGAGAGAAAGTTGTAAATGTTAATCACTCCGCAATAAGCTCTCAATGGATCTTCTTCCACATAACCTGTTTTCCACATGTAGTTTGAGTCATCAAATGAAAAGACATTTGAATGCATATGGAAAATGAGTGTATCTCCACCAAATCGAATTCTGGCTTCATACTCACCTTCAGACTCAAACTCTACTTTCACTCGCTCATCAAGAGCGCAAACCTCTTCCTGGTAAGAATCAACAATCTGCTTGATAACTTCTTTGAATTTTTTGAATTGATCAGCAGTGTTTTCAAAAACATCCTGTTTCGTGCAGGATCTTTTTTTGAAGATATCAAATATTTTTTCGCGTTTTGTCATAATTAATAAGCTTTAGCAAAGAGAACTCGCTCTTTAGATGGATTTCCTGAGAAAACGCATTTTCCATCTTCCTGTTTATTGTTTAACGGAATACAGCGAATTGTAGCTTTAGTAGTCTCCTTGATTTTGTTTTCTGTCTCTGTTGTACCATCCCAGTGAGCACTTACAAAGCCACCTTTCTTTATCGCATTCTTGAAGTCTTCCCAGTTGTCAACTTCAGTTGTGTTTTCATCTCTGAACTTCTTCGCTCTATCGAACAGATTTTCCTGTATTTCATCCAAAAGGCCCGGGATAATATCAGCAACCTTGTCCATCGGTACAAACTGCTTTTCGAGTGTATCTCTGCGCGCCAACTCAACAGTTCCTTTTTCCATGTCTTTTGGTCCGATCGCGATTCGGGTTGGAACACCTTTAAATTCATACTCGGCAAACTTCCAGCCCGGCTTGTGCGTATCACGATCGTCAAAACGAACGATGAATCCTTTATCCTCGAGTTTTTCTTTTATCTCTTTAGCTTTCTTCGAGATGGCTTCAAACTGCTCTTCGTTTTTATAAATAGGAACAATAGCAACGTGAATTGGAGCTAATTTTGGCGGAATAACCAGTCCGTTATCATCACTATGGGTCATGATCAGAGCCCCCATTAACCTGGTAGACACACCCCATGATGTTGCCCAAACGTATTCCTCTTTCCCTTCTTTAGATGCATATTTCACATCAAAAGCCTTGGCAAAGTTTTGACCGAGAAAATGAGAAGTTCCGGCCTGTAGTGCTTTACCATCCTGCATAAGCGCCTCAATGCAATACGTTTCGAGCGCACCGGCAAATCGTTCACTTTCAGATTTTACACCTTTTACAACTGGCATAGCCATATACTTTTCAGCAAACTTTGCATACACTTCGAGCATTTGCTCAGCTTCTTCAATGGCTTCGTCTTTAGTAGCGTGAGCAGTGTGACCTTCCTGCCACAAAAACTCTGAAGTGCGGAGGAATAGTCGGGTTCTCATTTCCCAGCGAACAACATTTGCCCATTGATTTAATTTAATGGGAAGGTCACGATAACTCTGAATCCACTTGCGATACGAATTCCAGATAATCGTTTCAGATGTTGGTCTAACGATTAGCTCTTCTTCCAGTTTAGCTTCCGGATCTACTACAATACCTTTACCATCCTCATCATTTTTGAGGCGGTAATGCGTTACAACAGCGGCTTCTTTTGCAAACCCCTCAACGTGATCGGCTTCTTTACTCAGGTATGATTTTGGAATGAAAAGCGGGAAATAGGCATTGCTGTGACCTGTTTGCTTGAACATCTTATCGAGTTGTGATTGCATGTTTTCCCAAATGGCGTAACCGTGCGGCTTGATCACCATACAGCCTCTAACGTCACTCGATTCGGCTAAATCGGCTCTGACCACTAACTCATTGTACCATTTTGAATAATCCTTCTCTCTTGTCGTGAAATCTTTTGCCATCGTTTTTCGTTGTATTTTGTAGAGGCAGCAAAAGTAACGAAACACTTTTCAAAACTTTAAAGAGTTTGTTAATACATTGAACTGCTTTGAGCATTTGTTTATATTTGAGTATTATGAAGATTAACAGAAAACACCTTGTTCTTTTATTTGCCATCAGTTCTTTGGGTCTGATTACAAGCTGTTCGTCAAGTAAATTCAGCAGTACAGGCTCTTACGAATACGATGGTGTATACTTTGCCTCTAACGACTACGAAACTCCAGTTAAGCCACAAAACAGGGCAGATGAGTCTGTCGATTACTATTCTTCAAGCGCTGATAGTTCAGGTAGCAATTCAAATTACGATTATTACGATCCAGAATTTGCAACGAGAATAAATCCTGCAAGAGGCGGAATTGGTTCAACTTCACCAAATTATTACCGCTCTCCTGCATCGGGGTTTAACAATTATTCGCAGTTTAATACTTCGCTAATGTTAGGAGCAGGATCTGCTTTCTATTCTCCTTCATGGAGATCAGGACTGTACTACCAAAGTAACATGTATGGATCACGTTTTTACGATCCTTATGGCTCTTACTACGGTGGCTATTCTCCTTATTCGCCATATTCATACGGGAATACTTTTTACAACCATTATTCTCCATTTTATAACCCATACGGATTGTATTCTGGATTTGGACCAAATTATTTTGGAAGCGGATCATACTTTAACCCATCAGGAACTGCTGCTCCTGTAGAGAGCAAACCAGATTTTGATCGTCCGCGAAATAATGCCGTTCGTTCTTCAAGGACAGGCACTTCTCAACGGTCAGAGCCACAGAGAAAGCCGAATTTTGATCGCAACTCATCGTATTCGGCCGGAAAGCGCAGCTCAGCGTCAGGTTCATCAAATCGTTACAACCCGGGTGACAATAGAGGCAACCTGAACAAACCCAATTTCAATCGGGATAATTTCAACAAGATTTCGAGAACGAGAAGTTCGCGTACCGGTGGATCTGACCGATACACACCAAACAGATCAGGTAATAACCGTTACACTCCATCGAGAGACAGAAGTAACTCGCGTGACTACACTCCTCAGCGAAATAATCGCAGATATACTCCCAGCAGGAGTTCTTCACCGAGCAGGAATATATCTCCAAGTCCGAGAAGCTCTTCGCCCTCGTCTTCACCGAGCCCAAGCAGATCGCGTTCACGTCAATATTCACCGCGAAGATGATTTGGAGAAAACCTGCACTACTCTTCTTTCTTATACTTTTTACCGCTGTGGGGTTTTCACAAAACGAAACCGATGCACTTCGTTTAGGTCGATTGGATTACTCGGGGACAGCCCGCTTTAATGCTTTGGGCGGAGCAATGGGTGCTCTGGGAGGCGATCCTTCAGTAGTTAGCACAAATCCCGCTGGATTGGGGGTTTTCAGGAGATCTGAGGTGAGTATTACGCCTTCTTATTACATCAACAACAGTTCTACAACTTTCAATGGAAACACCAGTGATGCCAATTATAACAACCTGGGGTTAAACAATCTTGCGATGGTCTTTTCTAAGGAACAGGACAATGTATCGGGGTTGCTTCAAACTTCGTGGGGAATCGCTTACAACAGACAAGCCAATTTTTTCTCTGAAACGAATCATCAAACGGATAATCCTTATTCGTCACTCCTGGATATTTTCAGGTACGATCTCGAAAATCCAAAGCCGGTTGTGATGCCAAATGAAATAGGTGACTTTGGTATTTTCGATTATGACGTAAAGCCCGCTTATGATGCTCGCCTGTTAAATTACGACAGTGCTTTTAACGGATATGTTCACGCTAATGAAGGATATGAAGGAAAACAGCGAAAAACGTATCAGGAATCGGGTTCTTTGAGTGAGCTCAACATTGGATATGGTGGAAACTACAACAACCGCATTTATTTTGGAGCCTCTCTCGCCATAACCCTTTACCAATTCACTCAAAGAACGACTTACAGCGAGTACGATTTGCCAGACTCTTCCCAATACACCACTTTAAAACAGTACAGTTTCCAGGAAGAACTCGATATTTCAGGAAGCGGATTTAAAGGAAAGTTAGGCTTGATTTACCGTGTAAACGATTACCTAAGGTTAGGTTTAGCTTACCACACTCCATCACAAATTACAATTGATGATCAATACTCTACTACGGTTGAATCATCTTTCCAAAGTAACGATTACCAGGCCAGTTCTCCCATAAGCAACTTTGGCTACACGATTAGGCAGCCCGGAAGGTTTCAGGCTTCAGCCGGAATCATTTTGGGTAAAGCAGGACTTATCGGTATTGAATATGAATATGCTGATTACCGTAAGCTCGAACTGCGCGAAGCCGAATCAGGCTTTTCTTTTGATCCGGTAAACAACACAATTCAGGATATTTACCGTCAAACTCATCATTTGCGAATTGGCGGTGAAGCCAGGTTTAGCCAGTATTTTGTAAGAGGCGGTTTTCGATATGATCAGGATCCATACGTCAATGGTATAGAAAATGACTCTCCGGTTTTCACCTATAGCTTTGGTGCCGGTTTACGACAGGCAGGCTTTTATGTTGATGTAACCTGGAGATGGAGACAGTATTCTGAAAACATGTGGATTTACGACCCTGCCTTTATCGAGAAATCTGAAATTACCTATAACTCACATGCTATCATGGTGAGTGCAGCATATCGCTGGAAATAAAAGGGAGTGTATCAAAAGGCATCATAAAAAATAATGGCTGATGAGTGGAGGATTTTAATCCAACTACATCAGCCATTTACACTTTAAAGGTTTGCCTTTTAAAACCTAAAAACTAAGGTTTTTCGGTTTTGATACACCACCCCTTATCTTTTCACAAAAAACGTGATTACTTGATCACATCTTTAAGGTTTTCTGCTTCTTCGTTAGCGAGCTCTTCATCAACTAGAATTCTTCCACTGTGCTCATCAACAATTACTTTCTTGCGTGCAGCAATATCGAGGATACGTTGTGGAGGGATGCGGATGAACGATCCTCCGGCAGACTCACGCTCAACAGGAACAACGGCCATTCCGTTCTTCACTTTTTGACGAATACGTTTGTAAGCTTTGAGCAAGCGATCTTCGATACTCTTTTCAGCATCTTTAGATGCTTTCTCGAGTTTTTTCTCGTCTTTCTCAGTATCAGCAACGATTTTATCCAACTCACCTTTTTTGTGGTCGAGTTCTTTTTGACGATCGTTCATATCCTCAACTGTGGCATCGAGAATTTCAGTCTTGTTTTCAATTCTCGACTTGAATTCTTTAATGCGTTTTTCAGCAAGTTGAATCTCGAGAGACTGAAATTCGATCTCTTTAGAAAGTGAATCGAACTCGCGGTTGTTGCGAACATTCTTTTGCTGCTCTTCATATTTCTTGATGAGCGCTTCACTTTCTTTGATCGCATTTTTCTTGGCAGAAACATGACCTTCGAGATCAGAAATTTCTTCCTTGAGTTTTTCGATTCTTGTGTTGAGGCCTGCTACCTCATCTTCTAAATCCTGAACCTGAAGTGGTAATTCACCTCTTACGGTTCTGATTTTATCAATTTGAGTATCGATCAACTGAAGCCTGTAAAGGGCTCTTAGTTTTTCTTCAACACTCAAAAGTTTTGGATCTTTCTCCGCTTTTTTAGCCATAAATCAGAGATATGATATTGGATTGGTATTTACTTTTGACAAATGGATGGCAAAGGTAGAAAAATTTTGCCGAAGTAATTCCACAAATAATTCTGCTGTAAACTGCTCACTCTCAAAATGACCTACATCCGCAATGATAATTTTGCCATCAGCATCAAAAAACTGATGGTATTTGTAATCACCTGTGATGAAAATATCGGCCTTTTTCTTAATAGCATCGGTCAGTAAAAAGCTCCCGGCACCGCCACAAATAGCGACTTTCTCAATTTTTTCAGAGACGATATCAGTATGGCGAATCAATTCTGTTTGTAGTTTTTCTTTGAGCGATTTTAAAAAACTCATAGCCTCAACAGGTTGCGTTAAATAGCCAACCATTCCACTACCAACTTCCTGGTGCTCGTTCGCTAATGGATACACATCGTAAGCTACTTCCTCGTATGGATGAGCTTTTTTCATTTCGGTCAGAACCGAACCGAGCCGCGGCTTTTCAACAATCACCTCTACCCTTGTTTCCGGCTCTGAGTGTAGTGTTCCAATTTCACCAACGTGCGGATCGGCATCTTCACCGGCTCTGAATGTGCCCTCACCTTTTAAGTTGTAACTACAGGAATCGTATTCGCCAATTGATCCGGCTCCGGCTCTGAACATGGCCTCTCTCACATCATTCACATTGTCATGAGGAACAAAAACCACGACTTTACTGAGTATCGAGTTTTTTGGCGCTAATATCTCGAGGTTTTCCAGTCCTATTTTTTCTGCGATTTTTTTGTTGACTCCGGTGTGAACATTATCCATATTAGTGTGAGCCGCTATGATGGCAATGTCATTTTTAATCGCTTTGATCACCGTTCTTTCAACATAGTTAGAACCCGTGAGGCTCTTGAGTCCGCCAAAAACGATTGGATGGTGAGCCAAAATAACATTACAATCCTTTTCAATTGCCTCCTCAACAACATCTTCAACACAATCTAAACTACATAGTACTCCATTTACCTCATCGTTTACATTTCCTGTAATGAGGCCTGAGTTGTCATAACTTTCCTGGTACTGGAAAGGGGCTGATTCATTGATAAAGGCTACTAAATCTCCTATTTTCATATCTGGACATTTACGACAAAATTACGCTATTGAAAAAACTCATGAAATTTGGAACTCAATGTTGTAATTTCGCGCTTAATGAATCCGATTAGATTGTTGTTATTTCCGTTCGCACTCCTCTATGGAGCTGCGGTTTGGTTGAGAAACCAACTTTACAACATTGGTGTATTTCACGAACACACTTTTGATGTTCCTACTATTGTTGTGGGGAACTTAACTGTTGGTGGAACAGGAAAAACGCCTCATACTGAATACCTAATCAAATTGCTCTCAAAAGAATATAACATTGCCACACTAAGCAGAGGTTTCGGCAGAATAACAAATGGTTTTTTATTGGCCAACACGAACTCTACTCATGAGGATATTGGTGATGAACCCCGACTTTTTAAACACAAGTTTCCGGATCTGACCGTAAGTGTTGACGGCAATAGAGTTAGAGGGATTCAATCGCTTTTAGCCCACGATAGTGGTCTCGACATTATATTACTCGATGACGCTTTTCAGCACAGGCGAGTAAAACCTGAGGTTAGCATTTTACTTACCGAATACAGCAAAACATACAAGGAGGATTTCCTTATGCCTGTTGGAAATTTGCGGGAACAGTCTTCTAACAGTCAGCGTGCTGATATTATTATCATCACGAAATGTCCACCTGTTCTATCTCCACTAGACAGAAGAGCTTTGAGGGACAAAATTGCTCCTAAATCATATCAAAACGTCTATTTCTCATATCTTGATTACGGAATATTACAACCTGTTAATCCTAATCTAAATGCGCTTCACTACAGAACGGTTACTAAAGCTTTACTTTTTACAGGTATAGCAAATTCAGAACCGCTACTCTACTTTTTAAAATCTCAAAAAATTGAAATCACGCACCTCAAATACGGAGATCACCATAATTTCACTGAAACTGATATAGAACAGTTGATTGAAGAGTTTGAACGCATAAACCGAAAAAATAATGCTATTATCATCACAACTGAAAAGGATTACATGCGCATGATTGGTGAAGAAAAATTTGAGCCTGTCCTCTCAAAACCGCTCTACACTCAGCCAATTGAGGTCAAGTTTCACGGTGAGGACAACGAGGAATTTAATGAGCAAATATTGAATTATGTTAGACGAAATAAAGTCCACAGCGACCTATCTAAAAAAGAAAATAAACCAGGAGCCTGATATTGTCCTCATCCTTGGATCAGGATTGGGTGAATTGGCATCAATCATCAAGAATCCTGTTGAAGTACTTTACAGCGATATCCCCAACTTTCCGCAAACTACTGTAGCAGGACACACCGGCAAACTGACTTTTGGTGAACTGCACGGCAAAAAGATTCTTATTTTTCAGGGAAGATTCCATTATTACGAAGGTTACTCAATGGATCAAGTGATTTTCCCGATTAGGATAGCAGGATACATGGGTGCTAAAAACCTCATTGTAACCAACGCAGCAGGAGGCTTAAATCCTCAATTTGAAGTTGGCGAAATCATGTTGATCACAGATCACATCAACCAGATGGGTGATAATCCTTTGATCGGAAAGAATATAGATGAATTAGGTCCTCGTTTTCCTGATATGACAAAGACTTACTCAAAGGAAATGAACAACCTGCTCGTTGAAGTAGCTAATAACACATTTGTTTCACTGCAGTCAGGAGTTTATGTTGCGGTTAGCGGTCCCACTTATGAAACACCGGCAGAATTTAAATACCTACGTGTAATAGGTGGCGATGCTGTTGGAATGTCAACTGTTCCTGAAGTTATCGCTGCAAAACACATGGGAATGAATGTCATGGGAATTTCAGTTATTACAGATATGGGCACTGATGAGGATATTGAGCCAATTTCTCACGAAGAAGTTCAGCGAGTTGCCCAAAATACCGGGAAAACCTTAACAAAATTATTAGAAAACTGGATTAAACAAGTTGATTTGGCGAGCTTAACCGCCAATGAAAACCATTAATTTTGCGTCATTATTTGAATTGACTATGTACGATAAATACGAAGCAGTAATCGGACTTGAAGTCCACGCACAATTGAAAACGAAAACAAAAGCATTTTCGTCAGATCCCAATGCTTACGGTGAATTACCCAACCATCTGGTTACACCGGTATCATTAGGGCATCCAGGTACATTACCACAATTCAATGAAAAGTCACCTGAATTTGCGGTGAAACTGGGATTGGCATGTAATTCTAAAATCACGGCTGAAAATCGCTTTTCAAGAAAAAACTATTTCTATGCCGATCTTCCAAAAGGCTACCAAATAACTCAGTTCGATACTCCAATCTGCACAGGTGGATATATCGAGATCAAACTCGAGAACAATACAAAAAAGATCAATCTCACCCGTATCCATATGGAGGAAGATTCTGGTAAATCTATTCACGATCAGGATCCGTTTCACACTCTTATCGACCTCAACCGTGCCGGAGTTCCACTACTTGAAATTGTAACGGAACCGGATATCAGAAGCGGTGAAGAAGCTTACCAATACCTCTCTGAAGTGCGAAAACTGGTTCGCTACCTCGAAATTTGTGATGGAAATATGGAAGAAGGATCGCTTCGTTGTGATGCTAATATTTCGGTCAGACACAAGGGATCTGAAGAATTTGGTCAAAAGGTAGAGGTCAAAAACATGAACTCGATTCGCAACGTGCAACGAGCGATTGAACACGAGACGAAAAGACAGATTGAAGCTCTCGAGAACAACGAAGAAATATTTCACGAAACGCGAACTTTCAATGCTGTAGATGGAACAACTACCAGCATGCGGAGTAAGGAAATGGATAATGACTACCGCTACTTTACAGAGCCTGATTTACTACCGCTGGAAATTACCACGGAATACATCGAGAAGATGAAAAATGAGCTCCCTCCTCTTCCAAATGAGCTTTTCAAAAAGTATGTTGAAGACTTTAAGTTGAGTGATTATGATGCCGGTATCCTTACAGACTCAAAAGAAATCGCACTCTACTTTGAAGAGGTTGTTTCAAACACGAAGAACTTCAAAGCAGCAGCAAACTGGGTGATGGTAAATGTAAAATCTTATCTCAACGAAAACGCATTACACATTTCAGATTTCCCTGTTTCACCGAAACAAATTGCAGAGCTGATTCAACTCATTGACGATGGAAAAATCAGTCATTCGGTTGCGTCACAAAACCTGTTTCCGGCTCTGACCGAGACCTCAAACAAATCACCTCTCGAACTCGCAAAAGAATTAGATCTCATCCAGGATCAAAATGAGGATAACATCAAAGAGGCTATCAAAAGAGTAATTGAAAACAACCCTGACGAAACTGAGCGCTACCGCAATGGTGAAAAGAAATTACTGGGCTTTTTCATGGGACAACTCATGAAAGAAACGCGCGGAAAAGCTGATCCTAAAAAATCAAATTCATTAATCAGAGAAATGTTAGAATTATGATACGTACACTTTCATTCTTAACCTTAATCACTTTCGCAATTATCT
The DNA here is from genome assembly GCF_031581065.1 of Salibacter sp. Classification (NCBI taxonomy): domain Bacteria; kingdom Pseudomonadati; phylum Bacteroidota; class Flavobacteriia; order Flavobacteriales; family Salibacteraceae; genus Salibacter; species Salibacter sp. The sequence continues at coordinate 5,656 of NZ_JAVLBN010000006.1, read as the reverse complement.
CTTGTTCTCCTGAGGAAAAGGGAAATGTATCGATTGAAGGAAAAATTGATAATGCTCCCAATCAAACTGAAATTTACCTTTTTCATATTTCGCAGTCAACTCAGGCAGTTGACACAGCTGCGTTCAATGAGGATGGCACATTTAAAATGGTTTACAACGTTGATAAACCCGGCTATTACAGGCTCGGTTTTAACAAAGCAAATAACTACGCTTCGTTGATTTTACAGCCAAATGATAAAATCACAGTAAATGGAACCTCTGGAAATTTAGAGGGCTACGCACAGGTCAAAGGATCTAAAGATGCTGAAGATCTACAGCAGATGCTTCAAATTCAAATGTCTTATTACACAAAAGCTGACAGCCTAAAAAGAGCTATGCAATATGCACAGCAAAACAAGGACCCAAATTCCTACAGAGCTGCTGTAACTACTCTACAAAATGCTCGCATGACAATGATGGAATCGATGAAAACTTTCATCCAAAATCACGAGGGTTCAATGGCTAACCTTGCAGCTATTGAACAGTTGAGGCCAAACCAAAATTTTGAGCTCTATACTCAGGTTAGAGATAACTTATCAGAGAAAATGAAAGGTGTTTACATCTATGACCGATTCGCTCAAAGAGTGGAAGGCATTGAAAAGACAGCAGTAGGTAGCAAAGCACCAGAATTAGCCTTTAAAAACCCCAAGGGTGAAACAGTTAAATTATCAAGCCTTAGAGGTGAGTATGTATTGATCGATTTTTGGGCATCGTGGTGCAAGCCTTGCCGAGCTGAAAACCCAAATGTTGTTAAGATGTACAACAAGTACAAAGACAAAGGATTTGAGATTTACGGTGTGTCTTTGGACAAGAAACGAAACGCCTGGTTACAGGCTATTGAACAGGATAACATTGAATGGGTTCAGGTCAGTGACTTAAAAGGATGGCAATCTGAAGCAGCCGGTATTTACAGTGTAAGTTCAATACCAGCTACTTTTTTACTCAATCCTGAAGGTGAAATTATTGCCAAAAACCTTAGAGGTAAAAAGCTTGAAGACAAGCTGCAGGAAATATTTGAATCATAAATTACTTTTTGGAAACAAGCTCTATGAGATCGGCTAGTCTTGTTGAATAGCCGATCTCATTATCGTACCAGCCTACAACTTTTACCATTTTCCCAATCACGCTCGTCAATAATGCATCGAATATACTCGAATGCTTGTTGCCCTGAATATCTACTGAAACAACAGGGTCCTCTGTATACTCCATAATCCCTTTCAACTCATTTTGAGCTGCTTTTTTGAATGCTTTATTGACCTGTTCAATGGTTAACTCATCCTTGATAATGAACGTCATATCAGTTAACGAACCATCAGGTACGGGAACGCGAATACCAGCACCTCCCATGTTTCCATCAAGCTCAGGGAAAATTTTCGTTATCGCTTTTGCTGCACCTGTAGTCGTTGGAACAATACTCATCGCTGCTGCACGTGCTCTTCTCAAATCAGAATGAGGAGAATCCTGTAGTTTTTGATCACTTGTATACGAGTGAACAGTTGTGATGTAAGCTGCTTCTATTTCGGTCAGATCCTTCATAACCTTTACCAAAGGAGCTGCCGAGTTTGTTGTACATGAAGCGTTGCTGATAATTTGTTCAGAACCATCGAGAATATCCTCATTGATCCCGATGCAAACGCTTTTAATGTCATCACTTTTTGGAGGTGCAGAAAGAATTACTTTTTTAGCTCCGGCTTTAATGTGTAAAGCTGCTTTATCACTCGTTCTAAAAATACCGGTTGATTCAACTACAATATCAATTTTCAAGTCTTTCCATGGCAGCTTTTCAGGCGAATGCTCATTGAACATTTTCACCTCTTTACCATCGATTATAATTGAATTTTCATCCCACGTAACTTCACCCTGATACTTTCCGTGAACTGTATCGTATTTGAATAAATGACCGAGCACTGCTGGTTCTGAAAGGTCGTTAACAGCTACGAGGTTAACATCTTCCCTAATCATTAACTCTCTGGTTAACATTCTTCCAATTCTTCCAAAACCATTTATTGCAACATTTATCATATCGAGTGTGTTTTCGTCAAAATTAACGGCTTATCATAAAAAAAGCCTCCATTTTGGAGGCTTTTTTAAAATATTTATGAAATAACTATTCGATCATTACTTCACTACAATAAAGCGAGCAGTCTTTTTAACGCTACCATTCGTAATTGTAGCAATGTAAGTTCCGCCTTTGAAGTCTGAAACATTGAGGCGAAGCTTTTTCTTACCTGACTGATTAGCTTTATCGGTAAACGATCTCACGAGCTTACCACTCAGGTCGTAGATTTGAACATCTACAACTTCATTTGCTGAAGAAGTGTATTCAAATGTACCGGTATTTGACATCGGGTTTGGATACACTTTCATTTCAATGTCACCGTCTCTATCAGCAAATTCAGGATATTCTGGAGTTGAATTGACAAGGTCACTTGTTCTCCAGATACCTCTACCATGAGTACCAGCATAAATCACTTCATTATTAGTCGCTTCAGTCCAGCCAAGCTTTTGTTGACGAACCTCAAAAACAGGAACGTTAGCAAGATTTGCGTTTTCATTACTCCAGGTAACATTTGTACCAGAAGTAGAGAAGTCTGAAGTTGACCAGATACCGAAATCTGTACCTAATAGTACAATATTTGGATCTAATACGTGATATTCAGCATCGTAAACAGGGAAGTCTTCAAGATTACCCTGAGCATTTCTAGCTACAGCAGCACCAGGTGAAGATACAGCGTTATCTAATTCATAAACGTGATTTTGATTTCCGTAATTACCAACTGTAACCAGAATCTTTTCAGGATCATTTGGATGGATCGCAAAGCCAGTAATGTTACCGCTAGCACTAAACAAGTTGCCATTGTATGTCAAAACATTTACTGGATCATCCTCCATATACAGATTTCTAAATCCACTAATTCTATGAACATTCCCGTTACCTGTTCCAATAAACAAGTGATTTCCATCCTGAGAGAACTTTAGTGATCTTATTCCACCAATTCCCCAAATGTCAGCAAGATTATGCCATTCTGGTATAGTGTTATCCAACACTTCTCTAGAGAAAATGATACCATCATTTGTTACAGAAGCCATATAACCCTGAACTGGATCCTGAATTCTTACCGAGTCTCCAACATTTAAAGCAGTGGTAAGTGTATAATCAAATGGGTAATCTAGAGTAGCACTATTAATTTTAAGTACATCTCCATTATTAAATGTAGCTGCATAATAGCCAAAGAAATCTGATTGATCTGCTGGAGCTGCGTCAAAGCTGAAACTGTATTCGTAAGTATTGTAGTCAAAAGTACCTACGCTATCTCCATCAGTATTCTCTAAAGTTCCATCACCATCATAGTCATTAACTCTTTGAGGATTCCCTGGAGTTGGATTAAAGAAAGAAATACTACCCGGTGCTATTTCAGCAGCTGGTTGATTAGGTACAACTGTTCCCGAAAACGCAACCTGACTTCCTGTAAGCTTTCCTAAAAACTGCTCAACTGTATCAGCTCTAAAGGTTATTGAATCAATACTGGTTGAATCATCAGCACTTTCCCAAATATCAAACTTAGTACGGAAAGGTGCTTTGCCTTGACCTGCATAAGGTGATGTAGAATTGAATGACCCTTGAAATTCAAAAAATGGTGTTGTGGTACTTGGCGGCTCAAACTTGATTATGCGATTGTAATACAACGAAACAAAGCCAATCTCACCGAGTTTAGAAATCTCAGTGTCAAACCCATCACCTCCAGCAGCTTCAATTCCATCTGTTGTACCTCCAACATCTGTATCACTGGTTTGAAGAAGGAATGTACCATTATCCTGTGTTCCTCCCAATACCTCGCCACGTGGACCTACTGCAATATCATAAAATTGTGTTGTCGTGTAATTCCTGTTTAACGTAGAAAAGGACATGCTTCCACTTGTGGCATTATAACTAACACCAACACCGCCATCATTTCCGATATACATAGTATTTGGATCATTTGGATCAAAAGTGAAATAGTGCTGGTCAGCATGAACATATATCCCGGAGAACGGACTCGCAAAAGTTTCAGCTACACGAACCCATGAACCATCAATTTTGTAAATCTGAACGCCACCAATCATCAATTTTTCACAATCATTTGGAAATACTTCCAAAGCGAGATCATAAAACCCCTGACCTGTTCCAAACAAATTAAATGTGGAGTCAAGCGTTGTTGTTGGTGGTAGAGGAGAATTTACAGACCAGTTCAAACCTCCATCAGTTGATCTAAATACTCCCCCTAAATCACCGCTATTAGTTGTGATAGCGTAAACATAATTAGGATCTGAGTCACAATAATCAAGATCAATTCTCTCGATTGAAGCAGGAATTTGACCTGGAGCTGGTTGATAACTACAATCAACTGTCGGCTCATCAGAATACCAAACTCCAATTCCTAATCCAACTAAAACACGTCCATCTGGAGTAATCTCTATATCCTGAACAAAAGCATTATCCTGTGTACAATTTACTGTTACAGTCTTAAGTGGTTTAGTCCATGTTTCACCACCATCAGTTGAAACAAACAATCCATTAGACGTACCTGCAAAAACTTTGTTATCATCATCGGGATGAACCTTAAGTCTATTCACATAGGACCAGTCTTCATTAGTATTGTAGGTAGCGGGAATAGTTGACTGAAGTTGTTCAAATGTTTCACCGCCATCAGTTGACTTGAAAACACCTCCACCTGGCATTGGGGCTGAACCTTCAAATTCAGAACCTGTACCTACGTAGATTGTCCCATCAGGACCCTGATCAATAGTAGAAATGATCAAACTTGGCATGAGATCGTTGATCGGTTCCCAGGTTGATCCCCCGTTAAAGCTCTGGAATAGACCTCCGGAAACACTTCCGGCAATTAAATGCTGAGAATCTTGGTTATCTACAAGAATTGCTCTTGTTCGCCCCCCCTGATTGTCAGGCCCCATGCTTTTCCAATTGAGGCCTAATTGAGAAGTTTTATTAGCTGTTTGTCTTGCAACTTTTTCTCTGGCTTCAAATACATCTTTTGGCTCAAATTCACCGGTATTCACGTTTGCTCTCAACTCACTGAAGATCTTGTCTCCTCCCATCAAACGTTTTGCGTCATTATTTCCCTCTTCACGAGGCGTGTATTGAGGTGTTTTTGGAATAATTTCTCCAAAAATAAAGTACGCCCCAACTAATCCTGCTGCTATCGAGCTCAGTAAAACTTTAATCTTCATAGATTTACGTCTTTAAACTATTCTTAAAAAATCTGTGCCAATTTATATTATTTTAACAACTCAGAAAAATTAATTTTAATTCCCGGTATTATTTCCTTCATATTCGGGATGTAATTGGCGCTTTTCGGTTTTATTTATCAATATGTTTTTCAGCGTGGTAGCTGGATCTAACGAGTGGACCACTTTCCACATATTTAAATCCTTTTTCCAGGCCTATTCTTTTGTATTCTGCAAACTTCTCTGGTGTAATAAACTCATCTACGGGTAAATGGTTCGGTGTTGGTTGTAAATATTGCCCGAGTGTCATTATGGAAACTCCTACTGAACGCAAGTCATCCATCGTCTCAAGTATCTCTTCTTCAGTTTCTCCAAGTCCCAGCATGATTCC
>NZ_JAVLBN010000069.1:0-6966 GCF_031581065.1 Salibacter sp. | reverse complement strand
AAGCTGTTTTGTGATCGATCTCAATTGTTAGATTGTCGCGTGCTGGATTTGGATAGAGTTCCACACCTTTCATCTCAACTACGTCCCTCACACCGGTGACATCATAAATTTCATAAGGTTGCTGAACGCCTTCGCTAACCTGTCCATTACTGGTTGTATTAGATTCATATACAACCTGTCCAATGGTATAAGACAGTGATCCTCCAGAAGCGGAATCAACTCCTCCTGTTGATACAACAGCTTGCTGCGCTTTTACCGAAAAGGAAAAAGCCAATACTGAAATCGTAATTGTTAAGCGTTTCATTGTTTAATAATTTTCTCATTACTTGAACAAAAGAAGAAAATACAACAACTTTTAGGTAAAAGAGCCCATACTTATCACTCTACAAAATGTGTTTTGAGAATATAAATAGGTCTACTAAAAAGAATTAATCCTCTGTTTAACAGAAACATATATATCTACATTTTGATATTACTCAATACATCACGCAATGAAGAATCCTTTGATAAATTCATTTTTTTCCGCACACGATAACGGTGCATGTCAACACTTTTGGTTGAAATATTGAAAATGGAAGCAATTTCTTTTGAAGATAACCCAAGCTTTATCAATGCACAAAGCCTGAGGTCCTTTTGAGTGAAGTCGGGATATTTTGAAGAAAGGTTGTTGTAGAATGTCTTCATCTGCTTTTTCACCTCTTCGAAAAAGCTGTGCATTTCAACTTCAGAATTTAGATACTGCTTGATTTTTAGGCCTACTGATTTTGCTTTTGGATCGTTGATTTTCTTGATTGATTCAAGGATATCTTTTAACAGTTCATTGCGTTCTGACAGGTATATTCCCAACCTCGCCAGTTCTTCATTCTTGGCTTTAATATTGATTTTCAATTCATCGTTGAGAAGCTTTTCATTTTTGATCTTAGCTTCCTGTAAACGTTTATTGAGAGAACTTCTCTTTCTGAATTGAATAATTGATACTAAGAGAAAAAGTACAATGACTGCACCTCCAAGAGATAGAAAAATCCAGCGCTTTTTGAGGATTCGTTGAGTTTGGGCTTCATTTTCAGCACTCTTAATTTTCAACTCCTGAAATTCGATTTTTCGTTCCTTCTTCTCCAACTCATAACGGGCCGATAAATCTTCAACAAGTCTCTGTTTCTCAATAGCTATGCGATCAGTTTCCCACTTTAAAATAGAATCAGAAAGTGAAAGTGCTTCTCGAGTGTTTCCTTTTGCTTTTAAGATTTCTTTTAGAATTTGAAACGCTTCAACATGGCTTGTCTCCAGCTCGTATTTCCTGATGATTTCCAGAGCAGGCTTTAACCTTTGCTCAGCTTCATTCAATTTATTTTGACCGAGTAATGCCTGAGCAAGGTTGTATTCACACTCGGCATGTTTTTCTGTATAGCCTTTCTTTTCAAAAACTGAACCGGCTGATAGCAATTGTTCTTCAGCGATTGAATAATGCTCATGCATATTATTGAGTTGACCGAGGTTCAACAATGCATAAGCCATCGAAACTGAATCGCTGTGTTCAACAGCAGCTGATTTGGCTTTTTGAAGATAATAGTCTGAACTATCATTTTTTCTTTTATTCAGATAAAGACTGCCTAAATTATTGAGTACAGAAGATATTCCTGTATAATCTTCTATCTCTTTAAACCCAGTAAGTGCATTTTGATAATAATGAGTGGCTTTATCGCTTTTATCGAGATGCTTGTAAATGGTTCCCAGGTTTGAATAAAGCGTGGCTCTGACCGTAGCCATTTTAGTAGTGTCACCGACTAACCTCAATGCTCTCAAATAATGTTGTGCAGCTGTGTGATATTTGCCCTCATTATTCCAGGTGTTTCCGATGTTAATGATGGACTTCAATAAGCTGATTGTATCGACCCGGTGGCTTTCCTTAATAGACAAAGCCTGATTGAAATATTTTCGAGCCGAATCAAACTCGCTTTTTTGATTGAATATTGAACCGGTATTGTTCAGAGCCTTTGCTATGCGAAGGGAATCTGAAAGCTGAATGGCTATAGCTGAACTCTTTTTAAAAGCGCTTATAGATGCGTCTAAATTTCCTTTTAGATAATGGTAATTACCTAAGAGTAAGTTAGCCTGATAGCATGATTCAGTTGATTGCGCTTCATTATTGCAGCCCTTGAGAACTTGCTGAATATAAAAATGTGCTGAGTCAGGCTTAGAAGCCAGAATTTTTTCAGCTCTCATTAAATCTGGAGATACTGCCATTAAACTACTGATCGGTAAAACCAGGAAAAATATCAGCAGTATTCTCACAATCATATTAGTTCATTTATCAGTGTACAATTTTCTCAACCTGTTCAACTCCATTAAAACTGAACTTAACAAAGAAAAGACCTTTGGGTAAATTACTCAAATCCAAACTTTTTGTATTTTGTTCTTCGAGTAAAAGTTTGCCCGTTGCATCGTAGAGCCTTGCAGATTCAACCTGATCAGTAAACCACAAAGTGTTTTTAACCGGATTGGGATATATTGAAGCTTTATTTTTAGCGAGTTCATCAACTGAATTCGACTCCCACGAAGCGAGTAACTTCACTGATTCATCACCATTATTTGTTTCAATAGTTAAATCTTCATCAACATCTATTTGACTTGTCCCAAGAACAGTAGCAAACTTAAATACTACATCTATTTCAACCCCTTCACCAGGCTTAAGCGTGATAGGGAAACCACTTACATTTCGGTAATTAACAAACATTGTATCTGTAACGCTGAGTCCGGTTATTTCTACATCTCTATTTCCATCATTTCGAACCGAAACTGCATAATTCGTATTAGAGCTTCTCCCGCCATTATCAATCGTATCATTCGAAACTACAAGATTGTTCACTTCATCAAAATCTGCATTGCCTACAAGACTTTTCATTCTGTCCATGAATTGTGGATAATCGACAAATGGGTTGCGGTTACCTTGTGCGTTCTCTACAGCGTCATTTCTGTTTCGATCAAATTGTGTTGGATCATAAGTCCTGTGCCAATCGAGCAACAAACTCTCTTGCCCCTGGTAAAAACTGCTGTAATCACCGTAGCGCAACACGAAATACATCATTGCTCTTGCGCTTCTCCCCTTTTGGCTGTCGCGCGGTTCAAACGTGCTGTTATTTCCTTTTGATCCTCCGTTGCTCCAGCTTGGATTATTCACATAACCAAACGGATAATTTGCTCTGGCGCTGTTACTCTGCTGAGTTGTAGGAAAAAGGTGGTGAATATCGCCTTTCATCGGGAAGTTGCTGTTGAACAGACTTTGCGGAAAAGTGTGCTCCGTATTGAAACCCTGGTTCTGAGCGTCCTGCCTGTCATTGTAGTTCGTTACCTGAGTTCCTGTATAAACGCATTCCAACGTGTTGACAGGCTCATTCCCATTCACTTTTTGATTGTCTGATGTCATAAACATCGCATCGCGAGCCGGTGAATAACCGAGTTGGTTCGTATGATTATTCGTCACGATAGACTCCAACACATTCTTCAGGTTCTGACCAGAACGGTTATCAGTTCCCGTGTAAACATTCATTGACGCCTCAGCATCAGCTTCAACCGGAATAGAAAAAGTTCCTCTATCCTGTGTGTAAACCATCAATTGTGAATAGTGTGTGACATTGTGAACCGGAGAAAAATCAATGTCAACAGTAATTGACGAATTACCTCCAATGGTTGTAGAAGCAGGAGAAATCGTAAAGGCCGATGTTCCAAAATGTTTCCACAGCGTAATGCTGTCAATCGTAAGGTCCTGGGTGTATTCATTGGTGAGCTCTACCTGTGTCGATACTGTTGATCCCGGGACTTGCGCATTCATTTGAATGAGATTCTGATCAAAAGTAATTTGAGCGTTACACAAAAATGGCAGCGCCAAACCGGCTGCAATCGCTAAAGTGAGTTTCTTCAATTTCATGCCACAAAATTGACCTTTTTCAACCAAAACCAAAAACGTGGTAACATTAAATAAACGTTGTTTTGCCGTCTCCCAACAAATTCAGTTTTACTTTTGCAACATGAGATTTTTGTGGACAGCAGTATTCGCATTTGCGTTTACCCTTTGTTTCGGTCAGAGCCAAAAAGCTACCGACACAGCCGATGCGTGGTTGACAGTCAACAACTTTGACGACAGCTATCGTGGAGAAAACGAGATCAGAATTGGATTTTGGAACCTCGAAAACCTCTTTCATCCCTCTGATGATTCATTGAAAAATGACGATTCATTTACGCCCAGTGGAAACAACCATTTCAACTGGTACAAGTACAACAAAAAACTCAAAAACCTCAGCAAAGTCATCACAGCCGTGGGCGGTTGGGAACCGATAGAGATCCTTGGATTCTGTGAAGTTGAAAACAAACAGGTTGTGGAAGATTTGATCTACAATACTCCGCTCAAAAAAACCAACTACGGTATCATTCACGTTGAATCGCCCGATAACCGCGGAATTGACGTGGCACTCATCTACAACCGCGACAAAATTAAAATCGACACCTTTCAAGCCATCACTGTCGATTTCCTGGAGCCTGACAGCCGCCCCACTCGTGATATTTTACACGTTGAAGCGCTTTTCCGCAAAAAGAAAATTCACATCTTCATCAACCATTGGCCCTCCCGGTATGGCGGTCACCTCGTGACAGTCCCAAAACGCAACAGAGCTGCCGACATACTCAGATCTCATGTCGATTCAGTTTTTCGGTCAGAACCGAATGCCAACATCGCAATACTGGGCGATTTTAACGACCACCCAAATGACGAGAGCATGCTCGAACACCTGCACGCCAAAACCGACACCGCTAACCTCCCCGATACCGCTCTTTACAACATGATGTGGCCTAAAATGGGATCTGAAGGAACTCACAAATACCAGGGACACTGGGGGATTTTAGATCAAATAGTCATATCGGGAAACCTACTCCACGGAACAAACGGGTTCAAAACCACTCCAGAAAATGCAGTTATTTTTAAAGCCCCGTTTTTGCTGGAAGAAGACCGCACACATTTGGGTAAAAAACTCAACCGCACCTACATTGGTATGCGTTACAATGGAGGGTACAGTGATCACCTCCCAATTTTATTAGATTTGCAATTCCTCGAAAAACAGGCCGTTAAATGATATTATCAGGAAAAGAAATAAAGCGCGAAATAGGAAAAGGCATCACAATTGAACCTTTTAGCGAAGAACAACTCAACCCAAACAGCTACAACCTACGCCTTTTCAACGAGCTCCTAACCTATGACAACAAAGAGCTCGACATGCGCAGTCCGAACCCAACATCCAGGATTACCATTCCCGAGGAAGGCCTGTTACTGGAGCCCAACAAACTTTACCTGGGGCGGACTCTCGAAAAAACCTCAACCGATAAATTCGTTCCCATGCTCGAAGGTCGTTCGTCAATCGGCCGGCTCGGACTATTCATTCACGTTACAGCAGGATTTGGCGACATCGGATTCAACGGCTACTGGACACTTGAGATCTTTTGCGTTCAACCCATTCGCATTTACCCCAGTGTGGAAATCTGCCAAATATTCTACCACACCATCGAAGGCGACTACGACCTTTACACCAGCGGAAAATACCAAAACAACGAAGGCATCCAGGCCAGCATGTTGTACCGTGATTTTGATAAGTTGAATAAAAAATGACGAAAATTCTCATCATATTAGTCAAGTTTTACCAGTACGCCATTTCTCCGTTTTTTCCGTCAACCTGCCGCTACACACCAACATGCAGCACCTACTCCATCAAAGCCATTGAAGAATGGGGTCCGCTCAAGGGCGGTTGGCTCGCCATAAAACGCATTTCATCCTGCCACCCATGGGGCGGGCACGGGTACGATCCGGTCCCTAAAAACCCAAAACGAAAATTGAATAAGTAATCCACGACCTTAAAAGAGGCCGAGACAAAGTTCATATTGACTCACTTTAAAGTAGTCAACCTAGATTAGAAACTTACATTCTCTTTTATTCCACAGAGTACCACAGTGTTTTCACGATGTTTCACAGAGTGGAATTGCAGTATTCATCAGATTCCATGAGCTTTGTGCCTACCGCGACCGCTGCGTTACAAACTCCCAAACCTCCAAATCTTAGCGAATCTTAGTCCTTGACGCAAGTCAAGACTTAGATGAACTTAGACCCTCGTGACGAAAGGAACGGGGCCTTTAACAACTTAACCATCAAGCAATCCAAAAGCACCATTAGAACTTCTCTCAACCTTAACCTCAACCTTAACCTCGACTACTGACGCTATCGGTCAGCACTTTCAGCTACTGACGCTTCGGTCAGCACTTTCAGCTACTGACGCTTCGGTCAGCACCTCCGGCTCAACCTCGACCTCAACCTCGACCTATTAACTCTCTCCTAATTCGGCTGCGCCCTTCGACTCCGCATTTCGGCTCCGCTCAATGCACCGCTCGGCAGCCGGGTATTTAGCTTTTATAAAAACTCTCAACCACCTTGAGACGAGAAACATGGTCAGAATCATCCCACTCACTAAACAACGAGCTTTTCGGCCTCGGAGACTGACGCGTAGAATTTCAGAAAAAGAACCAAGGTCAAGGTTAAGGTCGAGAGAGATAGTGGGTTAGCGAATATCTTTTAGCAGTAACGCTGCGGACTCAGCGAAACCGCAGTGATCGCTGCGTTACCACCACTTTAAACATTAAACCTTAAACTATTAAACCTCCCAACCCGTGAGCGCCAGCGAACCCGCTGCGTCCTCCGCGTTTTTCAGCAGAGCAAGCATCAAAAAGCTCTGCGCCCGCTGCGATACATGCAGTGCCAACATCAACACCTCCGCGCCCTCTGCGTTACCACCACTTTAAACTCTAAACCATAAACTATTAAACCCAAACTCATCACTCATAATCAGATCCATTACCTGACTATGAAACTTAGAATCTTCATCTTTAGCGTAAATTAAAATATTAGTATCAAGGACAAGCTTATTCATAAGC